>DKPL01000071.1:30826-31141 GCA_002471185.1 Bacteroides sp. UBA7335 | reverse complement strand
AATATATTTTCTATTATTTATCATACTCTTATCTAACACAGCAAATGCTACAATTAATAGAGATGGTGAACAAGAATTTAGAGACAGTGTTTTTGAAGCCTACAAAAATGCACCCATAGCTGATGCAAAAATTAAAATACTCGAGGATGCATTTTGCGCAAAAGCTTATAAAGCATGGAGTAAGGAGTTGCTGGATAGTATGCTTGCTGTTTCATCTAAGGCCAAGTTGAGATTTGCAGAGATAAAATCACACCATTACTACATTATCTATTACCAACAAATCAAAAATAAGAAAAAGATATTAGAAGAGTTTGA
>DKPL01000071.1:1200-30670 GCA_002471185.1 Bacteroides sp. UBA7335 | reverse complement strand
AAAAAGATATTAGAAGAGTTTGAGAAAATAAAAACTAAGAGCAAATTGTACAATGACGAGAAATGCTATAAAGAGTATTTCAGAACATGGGGGCAAATTTTATCGTTAGAAGGCTTCGAAGGAAATACTGAATATATGCGACTTCAAGCTGAAGAGATGAAAAGAGAAGCGCTTGAACTTAATAATGAGCAAGGGTTGATCATAGCTTATATTGCTATGGCGCAAGCCTATAGTCGTAGTTGGGTAAAGAAGGAAGAAAATAAGGCTTTAAAAATATTGCATGAAGCGTTATCACTCCCGGGAATTACGCTCGAAAACAAACATACCATCTATTCACAAATCAATACCATAAACATCAATCATGAAGACTATAAAGAGTATATTAACATTTTAGATACGCTATCGCTCATCAGACATAAAATGATGGACAATCCTCTTTATGCTAAAAATATGTCGGCAGGAACTTTGCTTGAAGATGAGTTAAAATATTGCAATGTGTATTCTAAAACTAACGACACAGCTAACTTAAAAAAACACCTAGAGAAAGCAACCCAATATTATAGCAAAGACGTGTTCTACAATTATTACATGAGTTATCATAATCAATGGGGTAAATATTATTACGCTTTGAAACAATACGACAAGGCACTCGAACAGTTTAATATTGCTTTAGACCGAATGAAAGAGTCGGTAACTTTTTTCAAACTATCTATCATGATGTCGAAAGCTCAAACACTCTTCGAGATGCAACAATTTAAAGAATCGGCATTACTCAACAAAACAATTGCGTTAAAAATTGATTCAATAGTACAAACCATAGAGCATAAACATGAAGATGCAAACAAGGCTAATTTTATTATCAAGCATAATATTTTAGAAAATGAAAAGAGGCAAAAAACGTTTCACCTGACGATTATTGTTATTATCGTTATTATTCTTTTATTTTTGATTTTGGCCATCAAGAGATTGCTAACCACTAGAAAGCAGTTGAATGTAATGCGAGATAAAATAACAAACTCATATCAAGCCATTGAGGCTGCCAATAAGCTAAAAGAGGTATTCTTGCGCAACATCATTAACGAAATAAGCAAACCGCTGAGCGAAGTAGTAACATTATCGGATAAGTTGTGCCATAATAATAATTTATCCCCCGAAGATGTCTCTAACTTTTCGATACAAATAAAAGAGAGCTCGAACGAGCTACTGACCATGATTACCAACATTCTCGATTTGTCGCGATTAGAATCGGGGATGATGAAGTTTAATATCGAGCAATACAATGTAGTACAAATCTGTCAAGACTGTTGCACGGCCATTAAAATGGAAGAGAACCCAAAGCTAACGGTAAAATTTGATTCAAGTAGAGACGAACTATTTACAGAGGTTGATGTATTTAGATTTAATAAAATGCTCTTATCGGTGATGCAGCCTCCTAAACCATTGAGCGAACTTTGCCAACTAGTGATAAAACTTGAAGTCGAAGCGGGTAACTTGAGGTTGACCATTAATAACAGTCCACTCACCTATTTCAGCGGACAAGATATTGAGATTTTACACGAAATCAACCGTTTGTATCTTAATAAATTTAATGGCTTTTATCAGATAAGCGGACACAACATTATCATCACATATCCTCTACATAAGTAACAATGTAATAAGAATGTAATACTTGTTTCACCGCTACGTAATAAAATAACTGCTATTTTGCATCAACTAATAAAAAGTATAAATTTGCAATTCAGCAATTAATAGAGCAAATATAATGAATGACTATCGCATTTTGGTTGTAGATGATGAAGAAGATCTTTGCGAGATCTTGAAGTTTAATCTCGAGAACGAAGGTTATATGGTAGATACTGCAAACTCTGCAGAAGAAGCATTAAAGATGGACATTGGCAGTTATAACCTACTACTATTAGACGTTATGATGGGCGAAATATCGGGCTTTAAGATGGCTAACATTTTAAAGAAGGATAAAAAAACGGCAACTGTTCCTATTATTTTCATCACAGCCAAAGATACTGAAAACGATACTGTAACGGGGTTTAATTTAGGTGCCGACGACTATATTTCGAAACCATTCTCGTTAAGAGAAGTTGTTGCACGTGTGAAAGCTGTGATCAGAAGAACTTCAACCAATGAGGTAGAAAAACAAGTTGAGCAAATCTCATATCAATCATTAACCCTGGATATCACTAAAAAGAAAGTCATCATTGACAATTCTGAAGTTACTCTAACCAAAAAGGAGTTTGAGATATTATCACTCTTACTTCAAAATAAAGGACGGGTATTCTCTCGTGAGGACATTCTAGCTCGTGTATGGAGTGACGAGGTGTATGTGTTAGACCGCACAATTGATGTCAACATCACTCGCCTTCGTAAGAAAATAGATATCTATGGCAAATGTATTGTTACTAGATTGGGATATGGTTACTGTTTTGAAACCGAATAAATATGAGCAATCACGAAATTCCTAAACACTTTATTTCATTCAGCCGAAAGCTCTTCTTCTCGGTCATATCGCTATTTATTGCTCTTTCTACATGCTTCATTATTTATCAATACAATCGCGAAAAGGATTATAAAATTAACCTACTTCATGCACAACTACAAAAGTATAATGCAATACTCGAATATCACATCGACTCTATTGCTGACAGTGAAGTGGTAGCAAAATATATTGATGCAAGCAACTTGGATGATTTAAGAATTACGGTAGTAGATTTGACGGGAAAGGTGTTATACGACTCATACAAAGCCGACTCTACCCTACCGGTAAACCACTTTAACCGCCCCGAAGTGCAAGAGGCGCTTCATAGTGGATCGGGATTTTCAGTAAGAAGAACTTCTGAAACTACCGGTATTCCCTATTTTTACTCGGCCACACGTTACAAAGACCACATCATTAGAGCTGCGCTACCCTACAATATGAGTTTGATAAAAACACTTAGGGCGGAGTCGCATTTCTTTTGGTTTTCGATAGCATTGACTCTTATTTTGCTAGCATTCTTTCTAAAGTTCACCAACAAGCTTGGAACTTCTATTAACCAGTTGAGGCAGTTTGCAATGCAAGCCGACCGCAACGAAGCTATTGAGCAAGACTTAGAATCAAACTTTCCACACAACGAGCTGGGAGAGATTTCTCAGCACATCATCCAAATTTACAAACGCCTACACGAAACGAAGGAGGCACTTTACATTGAGCGCGAAAAACTAATTACTCACCTTCAAATATCGCACGAGGGCTTGGGAGTTTTCAGTAGAAATAAAAAAGAGATATTGGTTAATAACCTCTTTACCCAGTATAGCAACCTCATCTCAGATTTTAACTTGGAGACTGCCGAGGAGGTGTTCAACATCAAAGAGTTTAAAGAGATTAACGAGTTTATCAACAAAGCAGCAACTCGCCCCGAAAAGGAGGAGAAGCGTATGTCAATCTCAATTAATAAGAACGGACGTTTCTTTATTGTAGAGTGTATCATCTTTCAGGATTTGAGTTTCGAAATTAGCATCAACGACATCACCCTAGAAGAAGAGCAGGTACGATTGAAAAGACAGTTGACTCAAAACATTGCGCACGAGTTGAAGACCCCTGTAAGTAGCATTCAAGGATATCTTGAAACGATTGTGAACAATGACAACATCCCGAAAGATAAAATGCAGACTTTCTTAGAGCGTTGCTATGCGCAAAGCAACCGATTAAGTAGATTGCTACGCGATATATCAGTGCTTACCCGCATGGACGAAGCAGCCAACATGATTGATATGGAAAAGATAGACATTGGCATGCTGGTTTCGAATATTATGAATGAGGTGGCATTAGAGTTGGAGGAAAAACAAATTACAGTGATTAACTCACTCAAGAAGGATATCCATATTGCGGGCAATTACTCGCTTCTTTACTCCATATTCCGTAACCTTACGGACAATGCAATAGCCTATGCGGGAAATAAAATTCAAATCAACATCAACTGTTTTCGCGAAGATGATAGCTTCTACTACTTCAGTTTCTCAGATACCGGCGTTGGTGTAGCACCCGAACATCTTAATCGTTTGTTCGAACGATTTTACCGAATAGACAAAGGTAGGTCGCGCAAACTGGGTGGCACAGGCTTAGGACTTGCCATTGTAAAGAATGCAGTAATTATTCATGGTGGGAATATTTCTGCAAAAAATAAAAACATCGGTGGTTTGGAGTTTGTGTTCACCTTAGCCAAAGATAAGCAAGCTGTTACCTCTTAATTATATCATCTAAATCATTATATCACCAAATACGCTGAGAGTGATTGAGCAACCGCTGCTTTATCACTCTCAGCGTATTTTTTTGTTCATATAATCAGAGAGGCACCTCTATTTTCCTACCCTAAATTTCTGTTTCTTATTAAAAACTTTATATCTTTGCCACGTATTGGTTTGCTTACTCGCTATTGTTTAGCGATTGCAATTAAAAGGGAATCAGGTGTAAATCCTGAACAGTCCCGCTGCTGTAAGTTTCAGAAAAGGTTAGAAACAACACTACTCAAAGCCACTGATTTTAATATCGGGAAGGCAGTTGATAACCGAAACAAGTCAGAAGACCTGCCATACAATCTTTTTTCATTGCTTTCGAGGAAAAAGCGCTGAATCTAATGAGCAGGATACTACTCTCATCCCATTCATTATCATTCACACTGAGACTTTTAGAAAGTAACATTTTAATAAACTCTGCCAAGTTTATTGTTGTGTCCGGTCGAAGTGATTCGATCGGACATATTAAACGTTTTATCGATGGTTATACCATAGTGCACAAATAAGCTCGGGCTGTAGTTGATGTTAAGATGCATTGCAGTGCAAAGGGCTACGCACTGTGGTGAATATATAGATGCACTGTAGTGCGGATAGAGATGCACTAAATATAGCGGCATTGGCAGAGTTGATAAAACGATAAAAAAGAAGTACTAATTTATGAAAGGGTGTAACTTAATGCTTAAACTATCTCTCACGTTAAGTTGCCTTTTGGCGATGTGGACACTCGGTGCACAAAATCAAAAGGTAGACACTACCCATGTCTACAACCTTACCGAGGTTATCATTTCTAATCCTTATCAAACTAAAGAACTTCGTGCGGCTACTCCTACCCAAACTTTTTCAAAGAAAGAGCTACAACGTATGCAGGCTTTACAACTGTCTGATGCTGTGAAACATTTTGCCGGTGTGACCGTAAAAGACTATGGTGGTATTGGTGGTTTAAAAACGGTATCGCTGCGCAGTTTAGGAGCCGAACATACGGCCATTGGTTATGATGGAATTGCAGTAAGCAATAGTCAGACGGGACAAATTGACATAGGTCGCTTTTCGCTCGAAAATGTAGATCGCCTATCGCTGAGCAACGGACAAAGCGATTATATTTTTCAGTCGGCACGCTTTATTGCATCGGCAGGGCTACTCAATATTCAAACATTGGCACCTCAGTTTAAGAACAACGAAACCATTCATGCTACGGCATTGGTGAAAGGGGGTTCTTGGGGATTGATCAATCCGGCTCTTTGGGTAGACTATAAGCTATCTGATAAATGGTCTATTGGAGTTAATGGAGAGTGGATGTCGGCAAATGGTCGCTACCCATACACTTTGCACTATGGCAATGATGACGCACTAAGCTCAAAAGAGCGAAGAAACAATACGGAAGTAAAAACGGGCAGGGCCGAGATTGGACTGTATGGCCAGCTTGCTGAAAAAGAGGAGGTGAGAGTTAAGGCTTATTACTATCAATCGTCGCGTGGATTGCCCAATGCTACAACTTACTATTACGATTACTCATCGCAACACTTATGGGATAAAAACCTCTTTGTACAGGCACGCTATAAAAAAGAGTTCTCGCCGAAATGGGTGATTGAGACTTCGGGCAAATGGAACTGGAGTTATCAGCGCTACTTAGACCCCGACTATAAAAATACGGAGCAAAAACAAGACAATCGATATCATCAACAAGAGTATTACCTCTCGGCCATTGCCTTGTATCGCGTGTTGCCCAACCTCTCTCTGTCAGCTACTACCGATGGCAGTGTGCAGACACTGGATATTAACAGCTCTAATTTTGCTAAGCCGGTTCGTACTTCATGGTTAACGGCAGTCTCGGGTAAGTATGTCAACAATTGGTTAACGGTTTCGGCTTCGGGGCTCTTCACGTTTGTCAACGAGAACACAACGTTTGGAAAGAGTGGCGCCAACTACCGACGGTTAACTCCCTTTGCCAGTGCTACGTTTAAACCACTCGCTAATGAAGACTTTAGATTGCGCTTCTTCTATAAAGAGATATTTAGACTGCCAACTTTCAACGACCTCTATTATGGGCAAATAGGCAATACGAATTTGTTGCCCGAGAAAGTCAATCAATATAATGTAGGGATAACTTATAGCAAAGCCATTGGTGGTGTTTTGCCCTATGTATCAATAACAGCAGATACCTATTACAATCGAGTGCACGATAAAATTATTGCCACACCTACCAAAAACCTATTCATTTGGAGCATGGTAAACTTGGGAGTGGTAGACATTAAAGGAGTTGATGTGACAGGATTGATTCAGCTTCAGCCCACCCAGAATATCCAAATCAATCTTTCGGGCAATTATACCTATCAAAGAGCTCTCGATGTGACAGACAAAAATGGGAAGACTTATAAGCATCAGATACCTTATACTCCACGCGTATCGGCATCGGGACAGGCATCAATTGAAACTCCTTGGATTAATGTTTCATACTCGCTACTGTTCTCGGGCAAAAGATATTGTTTGGGACAGAATATTGCCGAAAACAGACTACCGAAATACACCGATCACAGTATTTCTGCTTATCGCACATTTAGAGTTTCGGGAATAGAAATCACAGCCAATGCGGAGGTACTCAATTTATTAAATAAAAACTATGAGATCGTGAAAAACTTTCCGATGCCGGGACGTTCTTTTCGCGGTACAATAAAAATAAGCTATTGATATCATGAGATTTAAAGTATTCATATCAATCTGTTTATGCTGCTGTATGCTAACTATACTTGGCAGTTGCGACGATTTGTACGATAAGCCTCTGCTCCCTTCTGAAGGCATGATTAATGAAGAGGGAACGGCTGAGATTTATATACTTAGCGAAGGGCTCTTCAATCAAAATAATAGCACGCTGGCACGACATACTTTTGCCGACAATCGTACCATTAGCAACTACTTTCAAACACTAAATAAGCGCGATTTAGGCGATACGGCCAATGATTTACAACTTTATGGAGGCAAGCTTTATGTGGTGGTGAATGTATCGAGCCAAGTGGAGGTGATAGACTGGAAAAGTGGCAAATCGATAAAACAAATCGGCATGATTAAAGAGAATGGTAGCTCACGTCAACCTCGCTACATCGCTTTTCATAAAGATAAGGCCTATGTGTGCTGTTTTGACGGAACTGTTGCCCGAATAGATACTACCTCTCTCGAAATTGATGCCACACTGCAAGCCGGACGAAATCCGGATGGGCTTTGTGTGCAAAACAATAAACTTTATGTTTCGAACTCGGGCTGCTTGGATGCGGAAAGTATCGGGCCGGACAATACGGTTAGTGTGATTGATTTAAGCTCTTTTCAAAAAATAAAGGATATCACGGTGGGGCCTAACCCTGGAAAAATTGCAGCGGGATGGAATAATAGTGTGCTACTGATATCAAGAGGTGCCAATGTTGAGGCAGGTAACTATGAGTTAATGGAGATTGATGCAATAGCCGATCAGGTTTCGCATAGGTTTGGAGTAAAGGCACTGAATTTTGTCATCAATGATGAGTTAATTTATCTGTACGATTATCAGTATGGTTCGGCAACCACTAGCTATCAAGTGCTAAATCAACGCACACGTCAAGTGGTGACTAGCCAGTTCATAACCGATGGCACAAAAATAGCTACTCCTTATGGCATATTTGTAAACCCCTTCAATGGTAATATCTACATCACCGAAGCATATACTTACAATGTTAAGGGCGACTTGCTTTGTTTCAATCCGCAAGGTCAGTTGCAATATCGCCTCAATAACATCGGGATGAACCCCAATGGCATTGTATTTAGCGAACGCGCTTCACAAAGCCAGATAGACCCTACCCCCGAAGACAACAATCGGCCCAACGGCTTTGCCAATAAGGTGTTAGAGTACTACCCGGCACCAGGACAGTATATGAACACCTCTACCATGGCTTACAAAGATGGATTTACTGCCAGCGAGGTACTAGCTTATGCTACCGAGCGTGTAAAGAGCAAATATCTTATTTCTTTAGGTGGATTTGGAGGATACATCACACTGGGTTTCCATGTACCAATTGTCAATAAAATGGGAGAATATGATTTCAAGATATATGGTAATGCATCATACAATATGTATGGCACAGCCACTGGAGCTTTAGGCGGTAGTGCAGAACCGGGCATCGTGATGGTGTGTGAAGATGTCAACCAAAACGGTTTGCCCGATGATGAATGGTATGAGCTTACAGGAAGCGAGTATGGTACTAACAATGAAACTCGCCAGTATGAAATCACTTATTTCCGCCCTACCCCGGCAGATGCCAATGTGAAGTGGAAAGACAATCAAGGCAACGAAGGGTACGTCTTACGTAATAGTTTTCATACACAGTCATCTTATTATCCTCTTTGGATTGCAGAAGATGAAATGAGCTTTAGAGGAACTCGTTTAAAGAATAATGCAGTTGATGAAAATGGAATGTGGGTAGGCTATTGCTATGACTGGGGATATGCCGACAATCATCCCAACAACACCGAAATGAGTAAATTTAAAATAGATTGGGCCGTAGATGATGAGGGCAAACCGGTAAAACTAAACCAAATAGATTTTGTACGAGTTTACACTGCCATCAACCAGGATGCAGGAAATATGGGAGAAATCTCGACCGAAATAGTAACTATCGAGAATTTACATTATAACAATAGTATCAATTAATAACATAATTATTTAAAACTACAAAAATGAAAAAACTATCATTCTTGCTATTAGCAACCGTATTTGCTTTTTGGGGATGTTCAAACGATGATGACAACACTGTATTGATAGAAAAAACAACGAACTTTGAATCGTTACTATCGACTCCCGAGAGCGAGTTTGCACCTACTGAAGGGGAAGTTGTAAGTGACTATAGCAAAAAAACGACTTTCAAAGATACTGAGGGACTTATTGAATTCGATCATTACTTCTCTGACTGGGGCTTTGGGGGTGGAATTACTTATACCAACAAAACTGACATCACTACTCCGGGCTATAATAATATTAGCGCCATTACAGCAAGTGGCAAACTAGGTAAGGTGTATTTGACGGTGAATAGCAGCGAGTTCTCACCCGCTATAATGACCAATACACAACCCGATAAGTATAAGTTTAAAGGTGCATGGGTTACCAATGCGGTTTATGCTTACTTGGCTATCAAAGATGGTAACGATGGATATACCAACGAAACAAAATTTGAAGCAGGAGACTGGTTTAAACTTACTGCAATTGGTTATGCTACCAACAAAACTGAAATAGGAAGAGCGGAAATTTACTTGGCAGACTATAGAGATGGAAAAACTGAAATTTTAAATTCCTGGAAATGGTTTGATTGGAGTGCTTTAGCTAATGCTGCATATATCAATTTTGAAATGACTTCAACCGACAATGGTGAGTTTGGAATGAATACACCGGCTTATTTCTGTATGGATACTGTAACATTGATTGAAAAATAATAAATACATTAAATAGAAGTTTATTTTAATATAAGTAGATAACTATTTTTGTAGTATATTTGTTATTTCAGTTTTATTATTAAAAACAAATTCAATTATGATTAGACTAAATGTTTTTATTCAAGTATCTGATGCTAATCGTGCTGAAGTACTTGGAGCTGCAAAAGAACTTACAGCTCATTCACTTAAAGAAGATGGATGTATTGCTTACGATATATTTGAAAGTAGCACCCGCCATGATGTATTGATGATTTGTGAGACTTGGAGCAATGAAGAAACGTTGACAGCACATGAAAAAAGTGCTCATTTTGCAACCCAAGTAGGTAAAATACAACAATTGGCATCAATGAAGTTAGAAAAATTCAAATTCTAAGAGAGTAAGAAAAGTAAATATCTCCTCGCATCATTTTAAATTAAAATGGTGCGAGGAGTTTTTATTTATGGAGCCTTCACTAAACCAAAGGATAATAAATAAGCTTTATTCACAATTGCAACTATTACACTACATTTTAATATAAAGCACATAAGTTACACTATAACAAACAAATAGCAGCAAACACTTTCAATTTGAAAGCAGCCAAGTTCTCAAAATAATGTTATACTAACAAAAAGTCAATAAAATATTGCATAAATAAAACAAAAAAAGTAAATTGGCGGAATAAAATAAAACAGAAACGAAAATGGAATTACCTTTTGCTGAATCTTGGAAAATAAAAATGGTAGAGCCTATCCGTAAAAGCACTCGCGAAGAACGAGAATTATGGATGAAAGAAGCTCATTATAACGTGTTTCAATTAAAATCTGAACAAGTATACATTGACTTAATCACCGACTCCGGCACGGGTGCTATGAGTGATCGTCAATGGGCAGCGATGATGCTAGGCGATGAAAGCTATGCTGGTGCTTCTTCTTTTTTCAACTTACAAGAAACCATTCAACGTCTCACTGGATTCGAGTATGTTATCCCTACGCATCAAGGGCGAGCTGCCGAAAATGTGTTATTTTCTTACCTAGTACACGAAGGCGATGTTATACCAGGAAACTCACATTTTGACACAACCAAAGGACATATAGAAGGTCGGAAAGCTAAAGCACTAGATTGCACAATAGATGAGGCACGCGACACACAGTTGGAAATTCCCTTTAAAGGAAATGTAGATATAAAGAAACTGGAAAAGGCATTACAAGAACACAAAGCACATGTTCCTTTTATTATTGTGACCATAACCAATAATACGGCTGGTGGACAGCCAGTCTCAATGCAAAATCTTAGAGAAGTGCGTGAGCTTGCTAATAAATATAACAAGCCGGTTTTACTAGACTCGGCACGATTTGCCGAAAATGCATACTTCATTAAGACTAGAGAAGAGGGATATGCGGATAAGAGCATCAAAGAAATAACTCGCGAAATGTTCGACTTAGCCGATGGCATGACAATGAGTGCCAAAAAAGATGGTATAGTGAACATGGGGGGATTTATTGCAACTAGACTAGCTGATTGGTATGAGGGCGCAAAAGGATATTGTGTGCAATTCGAGGGCTACTTAACCTATGGTGGTATGAATGGACGCGATATGAATGCTCTTGCTACCGGTCTTGATGAAAATACAGAATTTGATAATTTAGAAACAAGAATCCGCCAAGTTCAATATTTGGCAGCTAAGCTTGATGAATATGGAATACCTTATCAACGCCCTGCTGGTGGACATGCTATTTTTGTAGATGCAAGCAAGATATTGACCAGGGTACCCAAAGAGGAGTTTCCAGCCCAAACACTGACTGTTGAACTTTATTTGGAAGCAGGCATTAGAGGATGCGAAATTGGTTATATATTAGCTGACCGCGACCCTATCACACGTGAAAACAGATTTGGAGGATTGGACTTGTTACGATTGGCAATACCTCGCAGAGTTTATACAGACAATCATATGAATGTAATTGCTGCTGCATTGAAAAATGTGTTTGAAAGAAGAGAAAGCATCACAAAAGGGGTACAAATTGTCTGGGAAGCTCCTTTGATGAGACATTTTACAGTAAAACTAGAAAAGCTATAGAATAAAAATATATTCGAGAGAGAGGAAAGCCGTAACAAAAACTGTTATTAAAAACAGAAATATGTTGCGGCTATTTTATTTAAATATAGAGTATAAACGAAGTTAAAATGATCTAAATCTAAGATACACATTCTACCCAAGTAAGTACAAAATCGGAATTTATCAAATAATGTATCTTATACTTATTGTTTTGAGCTGTTTTATATTCATGGGCATGAAAAATTCCTTCTTCGGCTATCTCAAATGGCAAAATATGAAGGTGTTTGCGAAAATCTATTTCGCTATAATTTATCATCTTGAACATTGCTTCCTTAGCCGACCAATGAAGCAATAAGCCCCAAGTGTTATCACCCTGAAATGCTGATGCTACTTCATCATCACGCATGTATTTAGATGCAACCTTATGTACTCTTTGAGAATAATATTCGATATCAACCCCAACCTCACCAACATCACTTAACATCACCGCTACATACCCTTTAGTATGAGATATGCTAATAAAATAATCTGGAATATAGGGTTTACCTGATTGATGATAGAAGACTCTAACATGAAAACCAAGAAGCTTATAAAGTAATGCCCTCACAGATAACCACTCTTGCATGCGGTGAAGAGTTTTAAAGCGCTCTATTTCGGCTGCATAATATTCTTTTTCAGGCAATAAATCCAGAAGTTCTTCTGTTGTTTCTTCTATTTTCCAAATGCCTAAATGGTAGCTATCGGTCTTAATATTTACAAATAAACCCATAAGCTAATCATCTTCCTCAATAGGTTCATTTATCGTAAACTTAACCTTTAAGATTCTACGATTGTCCATTTCGAGCACCTCAAACTCATAATGATCGTAAGTTACAACCTCATTCAGTTTAGGAAATTCACCTTTAATCTCAAGTAGTAAACCAGCCAGAGTATCAGCCTCACCCCATACTTTCTCAAAGTCGTCTTCATCCGCCTTTGTTATCTTGAAGAAATCAGTCAAAAGAGTTTTAGCTTCAAAAATCCAGGTATGATCATTTATCATAGTAAATACATGCTCCTCATCATCATATTCATCGTGTATTTCACCCACAATTTCTTCAATGATATCTTCCATGGTAACAATGCCCGAAGTGCCACCAAATTCATCAACAACAATGGCAATATGAATTTTATTGGTTTGAAAGTCACGCAATAAATCATCTATCATTTTGGTTTCAGGAACAAAATAGGCAGGACGTATCAGAGATTGCCAACGAAAGTTCTCTCCTTTTGTCAGATATGGAAGTAAATCTTTTATATAAAGCACCCCTTTTATATTATCACGCGTATCAGCATAAACAGGTATACGAGAATAAGAATTATCAATAATACACTTCATCACTTCTTTGAAAGGTGTATGAATATCCAAATCAAAGACATCAAGTCGAGAAGTCATCACCTCTTTTGCTGTTTCTCCACCAAAACGAATAATTCCCTCTAAAATATTGTTTTCCTCCTTAAGTTCAGCCTTATCGGTCAAATCGAAAGCTTGTGATAATTCATCAACAGAGATATTATGTCGTTTGCGTGAAAAGTATTTATTTAAAAATGCAGTAGAACGAACCAACAGAAATGATAATGGTTTAAAGACTTTACGCAGAAAATAGATTCCAGGAGCAGCAAAACGACAAAACTTTAATGTTTTTTGTGTAGAGTATATTTTCGGCATAATCTCGCCAAAAAGTAATAATAAGAAGGTCAACACAACAGTAAGAATAACAAACTCTGCAATTACTGAATGAAACACAAATACATTCATAAAGAAAAAGTTGCAAAGCATAATGATTGTTACATTCACAAAGTTATTTGTGATGAGAACTGTTGCAAGAAGACTTTCTGAGTTATCGAGCAAATTACTAATTTTTTCGTCAGAAGGATGTTTTTGCTCTTCAATATCGCTTAAATCAGATGGAGAGAGCGAAAAGAAGGCTATTTCAGAAGCAGAAGCAAAACCTGATGCAAGCAGAAGTAAACCAGCTGCCACGATAGCAAGTATTGCAGAAAAAGAGGGAGAATTGACAGTTATACCGTTAAAAATATCGGTCAACCAACTAAAATAATCGTCAGAATCCAAAGTTGTCTATTTTAATTAAACAATAGTTATCAAAAGGCGAAAGATTTCATCTTTTGATAATTTATATATCTTAGAACGGTAAATCATCCGTTGTTGAGTTATCTTGTGCAGGAGTAACTTGCGGCTGGCTCGACTGCGTAAAAGTACTTTGTTGTGAAGCCGCCGACGCACCAGTACCTTTTGGGGTAAGCATTTCCATATTGTCTACAAATATCTCTGTAATGTATCGCTTAGCTCCACTTTGGTCATCATAAGAACGACTTCTAATTTTTCCTTCTACATAAAGTTTATCACCCTTATGTATATATTTCTCTGCAGTCTCAGCCAACCCACGCCACAAAACCAAGTTGTGCCACTCTGTACGCTCGGGTACTTGAGTACCATTAGCCAAAGTATATGCTCGATCAGTAGTTGCCAATGGAAAAGTAGCAACTGCTATTCCTGTATCCAAATATCTCACCTCAGGGTCTTTACCCACATTACCTAACAATATTACTTTATTTACAGACATATTATTCTATTTTATCAATATTATGTGCCAAAAATAAACAGAAATACTACATAAAACAAATATTTACATATATTTTTCCAGAAAGAGATGTATAAGTTTTGGCACTGCGTATTGTTCTATTTCAGCAGTAGATATCTTTAAGTTATCTGGTAAGATTTGTTCATTTTCAGGAAGAGTTATTTCATAAAAGTTTGCATACAATATCCGATGAGAAAGTACATGCTTAATATTTTTAGAAAGCAAACGAAAAGATAGTGAAGAGTAGCCTCCAAAGAGCTTCTGAAAAGGCTCAAGTCTTATTAGTTCATTCTCATCAGTAGGTTCTAGGGTTTCGATTAAAGGAAGTTCGTAAAGATTCTTCCAGATATCATTCCCAATTCTTTTATGTAAATAAATGAAATCACCTTGTTTCACATAAAAATAATTGAGGTAACGATTGGATACTTTTGTCTTAGTAGATTTAACCGGCAATGAATCAATAACACCCTCGGCATAAGCAAAACACGATTCACAGAGCGGACATGAACTACAGTGTGGTGATTTTGGAGTACATTGCAATGCCCCAAAATCCATAATGGCTTGATTATAAATAGCAGGGTTAGCTTTATCCAGTAATTCATCAGCCAAATGGGCAAAAATCTTTTTACCAGAAGTAGAGTCTATGGGAGTATCTATACCCAAATATCGAGCTAGAACTCGATATACATTTCCATCAACAACAGCATGAGGCATATCATAAGCAAAAGAGCAAATAGCAGCTGCCGTATATTCACCTACCCCCTTTAAAGCCAAAACTCCATCATAGGTAGTCGGAAAAGTTCCATTCATACTTTTGGCAGCTCTATATAAATTACGCGCACGCGAATAATATCCTAGCCCTTGCCAAAATTTCAATACTTCATCTTCTGAAGCTTCAGCTAAACTAGTTAAATCAGGAAAACGATTTATAAAACGAACAAAATAGTCATACCCTTGTGCCACACGCGTCTGTTGCAAGATAATCTCAGAGATCCAAATTAGATAGGGATCTTTTGAATCACGCCAAGGCAGTTCACG
Source organism: Bacteroides sp. UBA7335 (assembly GCA_002471185.1). Classification (GTDB taxonomy): domain Bacteria; phylum Bacteroidota; class Bacteroidia; order Bacteroidales; family Bacteroidaceae; genus Bacteroides. Next base: position 15,222 of record DKPL01000071.1, on the reverse strand, counting down.
TTGATGATGCTCATACCAAGCAATTAAAGATGTGCTAAAACGAATCATTTTAAAATCGATATAGTAATAATTAAGATGATGAAAATAATAATAAATTAAAGTTAGTTCACGGTTGATCCCAAACAAACAAATCAATAACAATAGGCAAAAACCATTTATCAATGGATCTGATATTAACTAGAACAAAGCCGACAAATAGCTAACCAATTGAATAACAGTAAAGGCAAAAATAGTTCATTTTCTACCTAACAAACCTTAATGGAGCCACTTTTTTGGAAAATTGTATAGAATATATTTTTTTGCGAGCCTAAAAAGCCATATATTTGCACTCCGAAAATTTAGAAAACAAAGTAATAATATTTTTTTTAAGGAAAAAATGACTAAAGCAGATATTGTAAACGAAATTGCAAAAAATACCGGAATTGATAAGACAGTAGTGCTTACTACAGTTGAGGCGTTTATGGATGCAGTAAAAGATTCTTTGGAGAAAGAAGAGAATGTTTACCTCCGTGGATTTGGAAGTTTCATAGTAAAGAAAAGAGCACAAAAAACAGCTCGTAACATTTCTAAAAATACTACGATCATCATTCCTGAGCACAACATCCCGGCATTTAAGCCAGCTAAGACATTTACAATCGCAGTAAAGAAATAATAAACAAGAGTATTAACCATAAAATTTTGAAGCTATGCCAAGCGGAAAGAAGAAAAAAAGACATAAAATGTCTACGCACAAGCGTAAAAAAAGACTAAGAAAGAACAGACATAAAAGCAAAAAGTAATTTTTAGTCTGAATCGGACAGAAATAAAGAACAAACTTGTGAAGCCTATGTCTTTCAAGTTTGTTCTTTGTTTAAGTAGTGGTCACAATGAACATCTAGTTTAAATTGTTCATTATAAAATCTAAAATAAAAAAGGAACTGTGACAAGTGAATTAGTAGTAGACGTACAACCCAAAGATGTTTCCATTGCTCTTTTAGAAGATAAAAGTTTAGTGGAACTTCAAAGTGAAGGAAGAAGTATTTCTTTTTCTGTAGGTAATATGTATTTAGGACGAGTAAAAAAAATAATGCCCGGACTAAATGCATGCTTTGTAGACGTAGGCTATGAGAAAGATGCATTTCTTCATTATTTAGACTTAGGACCTCAATTTAACTCCCTTGAGAAGTTCGTAAAACAAACTGTAAGCGATAAAAAGAAACTCAACCCTATCTCTAAAGCAACCTTACTTCCTGATCTTGATAAAGATGGTTCAATAGCCAATATACTTAAGACCGGACAAGAAGTAATGGTGCAAATTGTTAAAGAACCAATTTCAACAAAAGGTCCACGATTAACATCCGAGCTTTCATTTGCAGGAAGATATTTGGTATTAATCCCTTTTAATGACAAGGTTTCTGTTTCACAAAAAATTAAATCAAGCGAAGAGCGCGCCCGTCTTAAACAGTTACTTATGAGCATTAAGCCCAAAAACTTTGGGGTTATTGTGCGTACTGTAGCAGAAGGTAAGCGTGTGGCTGAACTTGATGGAGAGCTTAAAGTTCTGCTAAAACATTGGGAAGAAGCTATCACTAAAGTACAAAAAGCGACAAAACTTCCAACGCTTATTTACGAAGAGACAAGCCGTGCAGTGGGTTTATTGCGCGACTTATTTAATCCTTCATTTGAGAATATTTATGTCAACAATGAGACTGTTTTTCATGAAATCAAGGATTATGTAACTCTTATAGCTCCCGAAAGAGCTGAAATCGTAAAACTGTACAAAGGTCAACTTCCTATATTCGACAACTTTGGCATCACAAAACAAATTAAGTCTTCGTTCGGGAAAACGATTTCCTATAAAAGCGGAGCTTACTTAATTATTGAGCACACTGAGGCTCTACATGTTGTAGATGTAAACAGTGGAAATCGAGCCAAGAACACCAATGGTCAAGAAGCAAATGCCCTCGAAGTAAATTTAGGAGCAGCAGATGAGCTTGCTCGTCAACTCCGATTAAGAGATATGGGTGGCATTATCGTTGTCGATTTTATTGATATGGGTGAGGCTGAAAATCGCCAGAAACTTTACGAACGTATGTGTGCGAATATGCAAAAAGATAGAGCACGCCACAACATTTTGCCATTGAGTAAATTTGGATTAATGCAAATAACCCGTCAACGAGTTAGACCGGCTATGGATGTTGATACATCAGAAACATGTCCGACTTGTTTTGGAAAAGGGAAAATTAAGTCATCAATCCTTTTTACTGATACATTGGAGAGTAAAATTGATTACTTAGTCAATAAGTTAGGAATTAAAAAATTCTCATTACACGTCCATCCGTATATCGCAGCCTTCATTAATAAGGGATTTTTCTCTTTAAAATGGAAGTGGAGATTTGAATACGGCTTTGGTATTAAAATTATTCCTAGTCAAAAACTAGCCTTCCTAGAATATACATTTTATGGTATAGGAGGAGAAGAAATTGATATGAAGGAAGAAATTGAAATCAAATAAAAAAGGATGCCTATTGGGCATCCTTTTTTATTTCTATACCGCTCTTATTAGTATTTATAATCCATGTATCATATTTTTTTAATACTTTCATAGGCCAATATCCATACCATTCATACCCAGTACGTCTTTCAGCATTAACATCCGAAAGTGTCCAAACTTTCTGTCCGGCTCGAGTACACATAAAGGGGGTATTATCAGACAACTCATAATAGCGAGCCCAAATAGGTTTGGCTTCTGAATCTTCGACCACTACATTATCATAAGGATATTCATGATTAATTATATTTTCATTTGATAGTGAAATACGCTCAACTCGAATGCCTTTTATTTCAGACCTTTTTAACCAAGCTATAGCATCTTTGACCGACTCTACTATTTCATCTGAAGGGTTAGGAATATTCATCAAAAAAAGTATAACATCACAACTTTCATTAGCTGTAATGCCTGGCAATTCATAAGAGCGTGCTTTAACCGACTGATAAGTAATATGATCGTGTTGTTGCCCCCAAGCAGTCTTAACTCCATTTTGAACTATCTGACATTTTAATATAGCTTCAAGTCCCAACTGATAAGCATTCGCAATATCCTCTTTCAAAGAAGAACTCACCCAATCAAAACTTTCATCACCTTGAGTTATTTTTAAAAACAGCTCTAGCGCTCCAGTAGTTACTTCATCATTGAATGTTATCGCATCAACATCCCAGCCACGCCACCCGCCACTTTGATTTTGAGTAGAAAGCAGGTAATCTAATCCTTTAAGAACAGCTACTTTATAACGTTCATCCTTTGTCAACCGGTAAACATCTGCAAGATATTCGACCTGCGGAAAAGTATTACGGTTATCCAAAGTACTTTGTCGGTACCGTTCCTTCAAGGCATTCTTAACAGAATCGGTAGGTAAAACAGCCAGCCAATCAACATTTTTAGGCCATCCCCCATCCTCGTTCTGATAAGCTAGAAAGTTATCTGCTATCGCAACGTATTGTTCAGGAAGAAGACGTTTGTAGTTACGGTCTTTATGCTCCAAATTCCAATGATGGATGCCATCTCGAAAAGCATCTAAAGAAGGGATTTCGACTGATGAAGAACAAGAAAAAAGACCTAAAGCAAAAAGAAAAGGAGCAATAATCGTTTTATTCAGTTTCATTGCATCAATTAATTATCTATATAGTCAATAAGTTTTCTCATGCTATCAATGTAATATCCGGTTGATATACATAGTTCACCTGTTGTACAAGGATAACATGAAGTATCATTTTGATCGCCAACCATAGTTCCAATATAAGCAGCCTCATCACTAGGAGTTGAATCACAATAGGGCTGATATGGGTTAGAGGTATTCTTTAAAGGAGTAAGCCAACAGCCGTTTTGAGTTAACGTACCAACTAAATCCAATACCTCACTCTGACTAGCTTTACCTCTTAAACGTGTGAAGTATTTAGGTAGAGCAATTAGACTTGTTTGAAGAAAAGGTGAATCAATGCATAGTTCAGCAGCAGATAACTTCTTGGTATCTTCATAAAGCTGTCGCAAAGCTTTAGTATTGATAAAAGTTGCCGAGTTATAATGACCTATTGTATTCTCTAGATTTTGATTGATAAAATAGGTTCCATTTTGAACATTACTCCCTTTACGATGCACATATAGCGGCTTGCCGGTATCAGGACAAACAAAACGAGGAACTAAAAAAATATCAGGGTCGTTCGACTGTCTTTTCCATTTAGTTGCCTCAGATTCAGGGAGCCTCATTGATTCTAAGAATTCAATAGCAGCAGGTATACCAGACAAGAAACGACTATCAGCAGTTAGTTTATAATATTCGGTGAGTAGTCGAATCATAGCAACTGTAGTACCTGTATTTACACTCCGAGGTTCATAAGAGCGAGCATGAGCAGGTTTCAAATCATCTACTGTGTATTGATCGGCCCATCCAGCATAAGGAGCTCCTTGTTGAAGTGTAATAATAAGATACATAGCACGCATTATTGGTTCTTTTACTCCTTGCAACCCCATTGCTTGATAACACATTGTAAGGAATTCAATAATTTCAGGAATCACATCATCATTCAAAGTTATAAAAGAGGAGTAATCAGCTTTACCTTGAAATGGATGGTCGTACATGAGCGGATAACGTTGAGGCCACCCTCCAATAGGATATTGGCTTACTAAAACTAAGTTTATGACTTTGTCTAACGAAGGCCGATAAGTAGGATCATATTTCTCTACATACATTCTCAACAAAAATTTAGCCACCTCCATAGTAGCCGAATCATCAAAAGTTGCATTACCGTAATAATGCTGAAACTCTTCTAGTCGCCAACCATTTTTACCAACTGTTTGATACCAATCTTTTAATGATTGCTCACCGGCAAAATCAAATACATAGTTCCACCCTCCACATTCCAATTGAGCTAGAATTAATGCATTAGCTACTTTCTGTGCAGACTGATAATAATACTCATCACCCGTTGCATGATAAGCATCAAGCAACAAATGGCCTACTGTAGGGGTTCCCGGAGGCTGAATCCAAGCCATAGTACGTTTAGCCTCTAGCTCGCCCCAAGTACGAGACAAGTCGGGGAGGTATTCCCACACAAAACCACCATTATAACTCATCTCATCCATCATAAATCGAGTTGCCTCTTTCATAGTAGATAAGACCTTATCGTTTATTTTTTTATTCTTTTGTGCATTAATGGGTGTAAAAGAAAAAAGCATAACTCCCAAAAGCACCCCCACTTTTGTGAATTGTTTCAAAATTGCGTTCTGCATAAATATTAAATTTGGTATCGATCTAATTTCAGTAAACTAGATAAAGGTTTCAAAGAAGACGTAAATATAGCAATTGTGTATTGAGCTAATTAATTAAAATATCATAAATCAATCATATTACAAATTATCTTTTTGGCAACTAACCCAGCACGAGTATCATTTATAATATTACCATAAATATCAAGTGTAGAAAAGAGTATCATACCACTGCCCATTGGAATAACTCCCATAGCAGTGCCCAAGGCCATTGGGTAAGAATGATAAGCTCCAACCAATAGCTCTTCTCCCTCCATTACAAACCCTCTGCGCTCTACTCCAGTGTGAATTAATGCTTGGTATGGCCAGTTTAACGCACCACCAACCGGCAACTGTTTGAAAACACGATGAGGTTTATTAAACATGACTCCACCAAGCCAATTAGTCCCAACGTAGAACTTGTCATGAAAACGTGCTTGACTATTGGCTTGAATAAATTCAGCCCACTCATCAACACTCTGAAGAATAAAAATCTTAGTCCCATCACGTTGTGCTCGTTCTAAAAGCAATTGCGGGTTAGGCATATGATCATTGGGGACTGCCCAGTCTAAACGACATCGAGCATTGCTACGAGGATGTTTAAAACGAATTTCTATTTTAGCGAGTTGACCAGCCGATAAATAAATTTTCCCATCTCCTTGGTGTTCACGTTTATCTGTTACTTCATAAATTTTATTACCATCTACCCATAATTCAATCATGCTCCGATCATTGCTTTGTGGTTTAAAAGTATACTCTCCACTAACTGGAGGAATAACACTTCCACTCCACACAATACCGTATTGAGCAAGCATATGAACAAACGGGCTAGGAGTTGCTCCCTCAATTGCACTTAGGTTTACAACCTTACCTATTTCTCGATAGACCTCATACTCAAAATTCATATCCTCATAATATACTACATCAAGCCCATATTCACCACTTACACTACGCAAAGCCTCGGTAGGTATCATTGTCAACTGTTCTTGTTTTGGCGGACGCACTACAAATATCCAATCCAACCGTTTACAATCATCACTATAGGCTTCAACCGGATGTTGAGTGCGTTCTGACAAGAAATTCTGTAGTGCCCTACCATCTTCCCACACAGCCCCATATCCTTTAAGATTATTAGCAGCCAAATCAACAGACAGAACATCATCATATCCTGAAGTGATTAAAACGTCCTCCTTCATCAACTTAGCATCGATGCGACACATTCCTCCTTCATTGGGAAGGTTAATAGTTACATTTTCTATCAGGAGCTGTCCATAAACCTCCTCTCCAAGTATAGATACAGGAAACGAATACAATTGTTTTTTTACTCCGTTCGGTGAAGTTATAAAAATATGGAGTGTATGATCACCGCAAATATTTTCTTCGTTTACTATATAAAAATCAACAATGATAGAATCGCCAGCCGCTGCTATTTGGTTTCGAGTTTTCACAGCCACATAAAGCGGCTCATTATAGCGAGAAATTAGCTCAGGGTGAGATTTTGGATAACGAAAGCAGTCTACAATTCCTGAATAGTTTTCGGTCAATTCAGATTCCCAGCCGTTTACAACATAAGCATCAGTTACATTATTGATTCTTGCCGACTCTATTTTACGTCCTTGATGTTCATAAGAAACAGCTCCCATTGCTATACATAAATCATCAACTGTAGAGTAAGTGGTTCTCAGTGCTTTCTTATCTAAGTAAGTATCAAACTCATCATACCATTTTAAGAATTCTCTACCATCCCATCCCAAATAGGATAGTTTATCTAAGTCCTCCTTATTTTTGAGCAAGCGAGGAGGTGCTGACAATGCACCTTCTTCACCAAAAAAGACAATCTCTTTGTAGTTAGAAGTATTGTTATAATAATCAACAGGCGATTTGTATAAATCTTCATTCCACACAGCCGGTCCACCTGCTCGATGATAGTCATACCAACCGTTCCAGTAAATCGTTGAATCGTAAGGTCGAATATGAATCTTTGCTTGATCATCGATATCATCAGCCTTTGCCCAAGCAGAGGTACGAAGAATGTATCGAGAAGGATCTAGTTTAGCCATATCTTTCATAGCCTGGACCTCTAACTCTAGTTTATCAATAGCAGCATCGCCCGACTCATTCATCATATTATAAATCACTAAACTCGGATGACTACGATCTCTTTTCACCATGGACAATACCTTTTGGTGAAGCACCGCATTCATAAAAGGTTGATTAACATCCAAACGAAATCCACCCGGTTCTTCAAAATAAAGTAATCCCAATTCATCAGCATAATCTAAAACATTTGGATTGCCCATAAATCGATGAAAATTAAGCATATTCAATCCTAACTTCTTAGCAATGCGCACTTGACGCTCAGCCATCTCATTAGAGGGATAAATACCATTAACCGGCCAAAACCCCCAACTAATAGCAGAGCGAAGCACTATTCTTTTGCCATTAAGACGAAACACTGCATTTTCTCCAATTCCATCAGCCTCAAACCACCTAAACCCAAAACGTTTTGTAGTACCATCTTCTATATTATTATCATTTAGAAGTTCAACTTTGCATACATAAAGATTAGGCGATTGTACTGACCATAATTTTGCATGAGAAGCGGTAATTGGTACAACAAACTCATTCTCGCCTTTATCCAAACTAACAGACTTAATAAAGTTAGAATAAATAATAGAGTCCTCTTTAGCATATTCAGATACAGTAATTTGCAAATCCTTCTTAACCTTATGAGCCGATTCGTTCATTAAAGTCAAAACAGCATTAACAGTTGTCAGTGCCGGTGTATTTTGCATATACACATCCGACACATATACCGGATTTATAATTTCCAGAGATACGTTTCCGGTAATTCCACCAAAAGCGTGACCGGGTGGAAGCATTATTTCTCCCCATGGAATCGTTTTCGAATCTCTCCAGTCATGGTTACCCCCAGCATCGGTTATTCTAACACAGAGTTCAGCTGTTGCACCTGGTTTTATATAGGAAGTAATATCGATTTCAAAAGGCACATTATCAACAATCTGATATCCTACCAACCGGCGATTAATAAAAACCTCAGCACGAGAACGAATTGAGCCAAACTTTAATACAACCTTTTTTTTACCATAAAATTTAGGTATATCAAGTCTCCTACTCCACCAAGTCACACCTTTAATATCACCTTCAACTCCTGAATTTGTTTGCAAATACTCCTCAGCAGTTCCCGGAACATTTACCATTAACGCATCAGATGAGGTAAGTATGCTCCATCCACTTGTTGGTTCAGCAATAGAAAGTCCAAGAGCATCATCGAACGAAAAAACAACAGTCTCGTTCTGCCATAATGCATCTTTATCTTGCCACAAATACCAACCACCTCCCGATAAATCAATATTAATACGATCATTGGGAGTAGCATGAATAAAAAGGAAGTTTAATAACAGCAAAAGTAAGCAGCATGCTTTATTGGTTACGTTGAATTGATTCATATAGCATTAAATTCGATAAAGGATAACTTAAAAACTAAAGATAGAACATCAGTTGATATTACTATAACCGATTAATTTATTATAGATAAGAAAAGGATAATCCGAAGACTATCCTTTTCTCATCTATTGATTAAAATCAGTATTACTCTTGTTTAAACCCATAACCATTTGTAAATCCACCAGTTGAAAGAATATTTGGTGTAAATGGCCACAAGTAAATAGGGGCTTTTTGATAATCATAATCGTAGAATAAATATTTATAATATTCATCTTCATATTTTACAATATCCGCTCCCCATGCAGTTTTAGTATAACCGTCAGCTTCTAGAGCTGCAGCCTCAGCACTATTAGGATCAATATAAGTAAAAATACCCTTTATTGACAAATTAGTTTGAGGAGTAGCCGATCCATAAATAGGATAAGGATTATCCGGAGTAGCTGCAGTCAAAGAGAAACTTTCCCAGTCATTATTTTGGCCTCTCCATCCTGGATTAAGAACAGAATCATCAGTTTTGTCTTGAGGACACTGAGTAGTCAAACGATGTCCATAGATAGATTTAGCATCAACCAATTTAGTCCATACATAAGAAGAAATAGTATTACCATTTTCGAATGTATAATAACCGTTTGTTTTCAACCCTTCAATCATTTTTAAAGTCATCTCTTTAATTGACTTAATCGATTCTGGAAGTTGACCCGTACGAATTAAAGTCCAACGGCGATCACCTTCACCGGCATACTCAAAACCACGTTCTTGAATAACAGCGTTCAACACACTTCCGCAAGTTGCTACAAACTCATCAGTTTTAGCTTGTCCTTCAGGGAATGAGCGTTCACGAACCATATTCAAATAGATTTTAGCAGTCATTGGATCATCAGTAGCAGCACATGCTTCAGCATAGCTCAAGTAAATTTCAGACAAGCGCATATATGGACCATTAATACCCGAAGTACGTTGTTTAGCTACATAAGGATTAGCCATACGTGCCTCATCCCATTTATTCATGGTGATACCACCACCATTAGCGGTTGAACCAGGAGAAAAAGGTATTAATTTTTCTACCCCTTTACCATTACTACCAGTAACACAAGCACTAACATCTCTTCTTTTATCTTGAGGATTAAACATTCCATAATAAAAAGCAGGGTTGATACGAGCTTGACCATATGCTTTACAAGGATAAGCTTTTGAACTACCGCCACTTGATACACGACCAATAGCATAAGAACGAGAGTCATTTCCAGTACCTTGAGTCATAGCATATTCATAGATTGATTCATCAGCATATTCCAAGTTATTCATTTGTTGGAAGAAGTATTGATGAGGATTATCATAAACCTCTCCATTCTTACCAGCAGAGCGTGGATCAGTTTGATGAAAAACAGCAGTACCGCTATTTTCAATACAAGCTTTATAGTATTCTTTTGCAACTGCATAAAGATTTTTCCAATCCGAACGGCGTCCGTATTCACTATTATTATTTGCTACACCTTTTTTCTCAAATGTAATTACATTGCCATTGCCATCTTTATAAAAATCAGCACCAAGGTCGGTGCGGCGTGTTTGATATCCGGCAGCCTCTAAACATAAACGGCCAATAAACCCTTGTACAAAAGTACGTGAAAGCATATTCTTTTGCATAGCAGCAGTTTCCCCAACGCGGAACATCAAAGGCTCTACAGTTCTTAAATCAGCAATACATGCATCATAGATAGAATCACGAGGAGTCAACCCTTGAGCTGCCACACCATTTTTAGTTTGATAAGGAACATCACCAAAATATTTAATCAACTCTCTATAAGCACATGTTCTAAGAGCAATTGCTTCGCCATAAAGTTGACTCAACTCAGAAGGTTGACCAGCATTCATAAACGATTCAAAGTTGCTCGCTTTCTGCATAGCATTAATCACCGCATTAGCTTTACCAATAGTGCTAAACAGGTTAGCATAAGTATCATTTTCTTTTTGATAAGAGAGCAATCCATACGAAGAGGCATAATTACCATTTTGATATAAGCACTCAGGATAGTGTCTACCTGGTTGATTTGTAAAAGCCTCAGGATGTCTTTCAATATCCGACCCTGTTACATCTGATGCATAGAAAAGTCCATCGCCAAAAATGTTAGTAGATGCAGTTTTTCTCCACTGTTCATAAGCTCCTGTCATAGCTGCACGCGCTGTTTCAATATTAGAGAATACAAAATCAGCGTCGACTACAGATGGAGATGAAGTGTCAAGGAAATCGCTACAAGCTGTAGTGGTTGTTAAAAGTCCCACTACACACAATGTTGAATATAATAATTTTTTCATGTTATTAATCATTTAATATTAGAATGCTAAGTTTACACCAAATGTATAAGTTCTTGCTTTAGGATATGCATTATAGTCGTAGTTTGGAGTTGGGAAACCATCTACACCATTCATACTTGTGTTTACGTCAGGGTCTAGACCTGAATATTTGCTCAAACAGAATAGATTACCACCAGTAAAGTAAACGCGTAGATTTTGAATGCCTACCTTATTCATCCAAACTTTAGGAAGAGTATACCCTACAGTCAAGGCTTGAAGACGTAAATAAGAAGCATCTTCTACAAATTCAGAAACAGCGATACCATATTCAGAGTAGTTCAGAGCATATTTAGCATTTTGATTCAATGTTTTCAAAGCTTCTGGCTCAGTTACTAAGAACAAGTCACCACTTGCATCAACATCATATACACGGAAACAATCTTTCACGTAAGACAATCTATTAGATCCAAGGCTATTATCTTTGTTACCCATCATACTAGCCATTGCATTAGCATTATAAATATCTCCACCAATTTGATAAGAGAAGCCAAGAGAGAAATCAATACTTTTCCAGTTACCATTGAAAGTAAAACCACCTGAGTGTTTAGGAAGAGTTGCACCAATAACAGTTACGTCATCATCATTAACCACACCGTCATTGTTTACATCTTCAAATTTCACTGCACCCGGGAATGCAATTTGTCCTTCAGGGCGATTAAATCCATTAGTACCTAAAGGATAGTTAACGATACTCTTAATATCTGCAACGCCTTCTTTCAAAGTATAAGTTTTGGTAGCAGCATTATAGTTAAAGTCGTCTACCGAGTAGAAACCTTTAGATTTGAAACCTTGAATCAAACCTACTGGTTGACCTTGGCGGATGATATAATCATAATATGGTTTACGCATAGTAGATCCCCAGTTAGTATGAGTATCAGCCAATGCCTCATCAAGAAGTTTATCAATATTATTTTTATTGAAGTTATAAGTAGCATTGAAGCTCAAATTAAAATCTTTAGAGCGAACAATATCAGCTCCCAAAGAAACTTCGATACCCTTATTAGAAGTTTGACCCACATTTTGGAATTGGTAGCTATAACCAGCCGAAGCATCTACAGGAACCTTCATCAAGATATCTTTAGTTGTATTCCAATAAAATTCAATATTACCATACAATCTATTATTCCAGAATCCGAAATCCAAACCTAAGTTACGAGAGATTGTTTTTTCCCATTTCAATTTATCATTGCCCAACATATCACCTGGTTGGTAAACAGTAACATTGTTACCATCAACTGTGATTTGTTTAGTTACCCAAGTTTCTTTCCAAAGAGATGGGTCGATGTTGTCAGAACCAGAACTACCATATGAGAAACGAAGTTTCAAGTTATCCAACCAGTCTGAAGTATTTTCCATGAACGACTCATCTGAAATACGCCATGCAGCAGCTCCTGCTGGGAAATATCCCCAGTGGTGATTTGGAGCAAATTTAGAAGATCCATCAGCACGGAATGTAAAAGTCAATAAGTAACGGCTTTTATAAGAGTAGTTAGCACGTCCAAACCAAGATACTGTATGAGTAGGTGTATCGATAATATTGCTAAACTCATCTTTACCCAAAGAAGGATCAGTCATATTAATCATACCAAATGCATCGTTTGCAGTAAATCCATCAGGATATCCGGCACCTTGAATAAAGCTTTTTGTAGATTTATTAGAAAGTAGCTCGTTACCAACTAAGAAATTCAAGCTATTATTTTCGCCTAATCCTTGAACATCATAGTTTAATGTTGTAGCCCAACGCACACCATATCCGTGCTTATTAGTTAAACCAGCAACACTGTATGAAGTATCATTAGGGTTGTTACCGCCATTCCAGCTTTTTGTTTCTCCCCAATTACGACCTAAAGCTATTTCTGATTTCAAATTTAGACCCTTAATAATATCAAGAGTTAAACCAAAACGAGCATCTAAGCGTTGGTTTTGAGTTACTTTCTCGTAGTTATTGATAATTGTAGTTGGGTTAAAAGCCTCTTCAACAAAGCTTGAACCTTGAAATAAACCTGAAGTAAATGTAGGATCACCTAATGGATTATCAATAGGTCTGTAGTTGTAAACAGAAGTAGCCATATCAAACTTATCACCTTCTAGTTTTGATTCAGAATAACGTACATCTACATTAAACTTTAAGAATTTATTGATAACTTGATCTAACTTTAAGTTAGCATTCCAACGCTTGTAGCCAGAAGCAATACGAATACCCTCATCATCCATGTAGTTTACAGAAGCATAAAACTTAGTTTTTTCTGTACCACCCGAAATTGTGATATCATGATTCATAGCATGAGCCGAACGCATCACATCATTAATGTAATTATGAGAACTTACATTTTTATATTCATCAAGATGATTGCCATATTTAGAGCCTAGACCAAAATATTTAGCTACACCATCACCATAGTTCTCACCATACGCTGAAGCGTAAGCCCAGTTCCAAAGCACATAGTCATATCCATCAAGAACATCCATAGTTTTTGGATTTTCCTTGAATTGATAGTACATATTATAGTTAACGGTTACTTTACCCTCTTTACCACTTTTAGTAGTAACCAAGATTACACCATTAGCACCACGTGCACCATAAATAGCAGTCGAAGCTGCATCTTTCAATACATCGATGCTTTCAATATTGTCAGCAGGAATATTATCAATACTGCTTACTTGTAGTCCGTCTACAATAAATAAGGGATCATTTGATTGAGTAATAGAACCACCACCACGTACGCGGATAGACATACCAGCACCAGGACGACCATCTTGCGAAGTAACAGTTACACCAGGAAGCTGTCCTTGAAGAGCTTGAGCTACATTTGCTACAGGATTTGCTTTCAATTTATCACCTCCAACAGAAGCAACTGATCCTGTTAAATCTCTTCTTTTAACAGTTCCATAACCGATAACAACAACTTCATCCAAAGCTT
>DKPL01000071.1:862-1018 GCA_002471185.1 Bacteroides sp. UBA7335 | reverse complement strand
ACAACAACTTCATCCAAAGCTTTATTATCTTCTTCTAATACAATAATAAGTTCATTTTGACCTGTGAAAACAACATCTTTGCTTATATATCCTATATATGAAGCTGACAATGTTGAGTTATTAGGTACATCAGAAATGGAAAATTTTCCATCAAAA
>DKPL01000071.1:407-613 GCA_002471185.1 Bacteroides sp. UBA7335 | reverse complement strand
AATGAGAAGTGCCTTTCACTATTACGTTTACTCCAACCAATGGTTCACCAGATGTGTCTTTCACTACACCATTTGCTGTTTTCTGAGCAAAAGCCACCAAACAAAGCATACTCAACAATAAAGTTGAAACAGCTTTTTTAGCTAATTCCTTTACATTCATAAATTGTGTTTTTCTAAAATTTAATAATTTAAAGTAACATATCCTT
>DKPL01000071.1:0-205 GCA_002471185.1 Bacteroides sp. UBA7335 | reverse complement strand
ATAATTTAAAGTAACATATCCTTAGTAAGGATTTTGGTTTACCTTTCAAAAGTACATTTTGACTCAGTATGGCATGTGTATTTTTTAACGGTTTATGTGCAAATTTTGAACATTAACAAAATAACCGCATTTTAGGGCTTCTAGCAGGGGGTACAAACTAAAACAATTAATAACTATTTTTAAATATCGTCCATTGTTATCAAGG
>DKPL01000040.1:32624-32762 GCA_002471185.1 Bacteroides sp. UBA7335 | reverse complement strand
CCGTTTATGCAGGGTTTGTGAATAAAGGAGACATTAGTTCTACATTGCAAAATAAAGGCATTTACCCCATTGGGAAGAAACACAACAGCATTCAAGCAAAGGAGCTTGAAAAAGAATTGGGTAAACATCCATTGATTG
>DKPL01000040.1:32203-32442 GCA_002471185.1 Bacteroides sp. UBA7335 | reverse complement strand
CATCCATTGATTGATAATACCGAATGTTATTGGTCGCCTAGCGGGAAACTATTTATCAAAGTTTCGCAACGTGTACCCATACTTCGCATCATGTCCAATAAAGGTAAAGACTATTACATTGACAATAAGGGAACCATAATGCCAGCCGAAGCTAAATGTATAGCTCATCGAGCAATAGCAACAGGATTTATAGAAAATTCATTCGCAATGAATGAATTATATAACTTTGGTGTATTTTT
>DKPL01000040.1:0-31979 GCA_002471185.1 Bacteroides sp. UBA7335 | reverse complement strand
AACTTTGGTGTATTTTTGCAAAACAATCCTTTTTGGGATGCACAAATAGTACAAATCAATGTTTTACCTGATAAAAATATCGAGCTAATACCACGCGTTGGTGAACATGTTATTTTTTTAGGAAAAATTGATAATTACGAAGATAAACTTGATCGATTGATTACTTTTTATAGAAAAGGACTAAATCAAGTGGGCTGGAACAAGTATTCACGCATTAGTTTGGAATTTGATAATCAGATTGTTTGCACAAAATAAATAGATTATTTATCTTTCAGAAGTGGATTAAATATTAAAAAACAAATTGAAAAAATCAGCTATCTTATAGCATTAAACTATAAGCATTGCAATATATAATAAAAGACTATGGCTACAACAGATTTTATTGCTGCTATTGAATTAGGATCATCTAAGATAACAGGTGTTGCAGGAAAAAGGAATAGTGATGGAAGCATGCAGCTACTGGCATATGCTACCGAAGACTCATCGTCTTTTATCCGCAAAGGGATAATCTATAATTTAGATAAAACAGCTTCAAGCCTAACAAGCATCATCAACAAGCTAGAAGCTTCTTTAAAAAATTCAATAGGCAAAGTATATGTCGGCATTGGCGGACAGTCACTTCGCTCTATCAGGAATATTGTAATGAGAACTTTAGATGAAGAGGTCATTATATCACAAGATTTTATTGATAATATATGTGACGAAAATATCGAATGTCCACTTATCAATATGGATATTCTAGATATAATACCTCAAGAGTATAAAGTAGGAAATAACTTTCAGGTAGATCCGGTAGGAGTAGCTTCAAACTATGTTGAAGGACATTTTCTAAATATCATCGCTCGCTCTTCTATCAAAAGAAACTTAGAACGTACCTTTACACAAGCTAAAATTGAAATAGCCGATACAATTATCTCACCACTAGCTACTGCTCAAGCAGTACTTACTGAGAGCGAACGTCGTTCAGGATGCGCACTAATTGATTTTGGGGCCGATACTACTACAGTTAGCATTTACAAAAACAATATACTTCGCTATCTATCTGTTCTTCCAATCGGAGGTAGCAATATTACGCAAGACATAACCAATCTAAGAATAGAAGAAGATGAGGCTGAACAGCTGAAGATTGCATATGGCAATGCCATGTACGAAGAAGATGATGATACGCCAGTTCTTCAGAAGCTCGAAGATGGTTCAAGAAGCATTGAGTTATCAATGCTGAACAATATCATTGAGGCGCGTGCCGAAGAGATCATAGTAAACGTATGGAACCAGATTCAGATGTCGGGTTATGATGATAAACTACTTTCGGGAATTATCATGACCGGTGGTACTGCAAACCTTAAGAATCTCGACACAATGTTACGCAAGAAATGTAAGATTGAGAAAGTGCGTATTGCTCGTAATACAAACTATACAATTCATGCCGATAATAATATTCTTAAAAAAGATGGAACTCAAAACACAATTTTCGGATTGCTATTCAGCGGAACCGAGAACTGCTGTTTAATTGAAGCTCCACGAGCTACAGCAACTTTCGAAACTCCAAATCTTTTTGTTGACGATGAGGCTCTAAAAGAACAAGAAGCTTCAGTTGCAAAAAGAAAAAAAGAGCTCGAAGAAAAGCAAAAAGCCGAGGAAAAGATAAAGAAAGAACAAGAACGTATGAAAAAGAAATCTGGTCCAAGTTGGATTGACAGATTAGGAAAGCTTTCTAATAGTTTCTTTAATGATGATGATGTAAACTAATTGCATAACAATAATTCGAATTATTACCATGGACAATAATATTCTATCATTTGAATTACCTACCGACTCACCCAAAATCATCAAAGTGATTGGTGTTGGAGGTGGTGGTGGAAATGCCGTAAATCATATGTATAAAGAGGGCATACACGATGTTTCATTTGTGGTATGCAATACAGACAACCAAGCGCTGAGAGATTCACCAATCCCTGTAAAAATTCAGTTAGGACATAGCATTACAGAAGGACTTGGAGCTGGAAATAAACCCGAAAGGGCACGCGAAGCAGCCGAAGAAAGTATTGAAGATATCAAAGCTTTCTTAACCGATGGTACCAAAATGGTATTTATTACTGCCGGGATGGGTGGTGGTACCGGTACGGGTGCAGCGCCAGTCATCGCACGCATTGCTAAAGAGATGGACATACTTACTGTAGGTATTGTTACCATTCCATTTATCTTTGAGGGCGAAAAGAAGATTATTCAAGCACTCGATGGAGTTGAGCGTATAGCACAATATGTTGATGCACTATTGGTTATTAACAATGAGCGTTTGCGTGAAATATATGCTGACCTTACTTTTATGAATGCTTTCGGCAAAGCTGATGATACGTTATCAATTGCAGCAAAAAGTATTGCAGAAATCATTACCCTACACGGTAAGGTTAATCTTGACTTTGCTGATGTGAGAACAATACTAAAAGATGGAGGGGTAGCCATTATGGGTACAGGCTATGGCGAAGGCGAAAATCGTGTAACCAAAGCCATCGATGATTCGTTACACTCACCACTACTCAACAATAACGATATCTTCAATGCACAAAAAGTAATGCTCAACGTTTCATTCTGCCCTGAAAACGAATTGATGATGGAAGAGATGAACGAAGTACATACATTTATGCGCAAGTTCAAAGAGGGTGTTGAAGTTATCTGGGGAGTTGCCGAAGAGGAGCAATTAGGACCAAAGGTGAAGATTACAATATTAGCTACCGGATTTGGAGTAGAAGATGTGCCAGGCATGGGCAACTTAATGACTCATCGTAGCCACGAAGAAGAAGAACAACAACTTCGAAACGAAGAAGAAAAGGAAAGAAATAAAGGTCGCATTCAAAAAGCCTATGGCGAAAGTGCCACTGGTTTCGGAGGTAAATATAAAACGAAGAGAAATCACATTTACATCTTCCGTCCTGAAGATTTGGACAACGATGACATTATTGCTATGGTAGATGGTTCGCCAACCTACTATCGTGACAAGAGTACTCTTGGCAAAATCAAAACAAAGGCACTTGCCGAAGAGGAGGTTATTGAAGATATCACGAATAGTGATGGAGTAATTAAATTCTAGAACTGAATATTTTAAATTATAAGATATGGATTTATTTGACAAAGTCAGCGAAGACATTAAAAACGCAATGAGAGCAAAAGATAAAGTAGCTCTTGAAACTTTGCGCAACGTTAAGAAGTTTTTTATTGAAGCTAAAACTGCACCGGGTGCTAATGATACATTGGCTGATGACGCTGCATTAAAAATTATTCAGAAATTAGTGAAGCAGGGCAAAGATGCTGCTGAAATTTATAAAGGACAAGGCAGAGAAGATTTAGCTGCTGACGAAATGGCACAAGTAAAAGTGATGGAGGCTTATTTGCCAAAGCAAATGAGTGCTGAAGAACTAGAAGCTGCTTTGAAAGAAATCATTGCCGAAGTTGGTGCAACCGACGCCAAAGATATGGGTAAGGTAATGGGTGTAGCATCTAAAAAACTAGCTGGATTGGCCGAAGGACGTGCGATTTCAGCCAAAGTAAAAGAGCTATTAGGATAATTATAGACTGAATATTTATTCTATATTTCTAAGCGTTGAATAAGGCTTTATAACCTTATTCAACGCTTTTTCTTTTCACATTCAACAATACTACACTTTTATTATACAATTTTAAACGTTGGTAAACAAAAACAAAGACTTTGTTAACAATACAAGCAAGATATTCATCGAGGTTTTAATACATTGCAGCGACTAAAAATCTAACTAATTAATAAAAACACGTATGAAAAATTTCGTCTCTTGCATTTGCATGCTCGCATGTATTTGCTTCACGGCAAACGTATATGCACAAACTAGCATAGAAGTTACCGGAAAAGTGGTAGACATAGACAATGAAGGTTTACCGGGAGCAAATGTTATTATCAAAGGAACTACTATTGGAACAACAACCGATTTTGACGGTAACTACAAAATCAACGTGACCAATCCTACAAAAGCTGTATTAGTATTTTCATTTATCGGTTTAGATTCTAAAGATGTGTTGGTCAAAAATCAACATAAAATAGATGTTATGTTGGAGTCTTCGTCTGTTGAACTTGAGGAGGTTGTAAAAATTGGATATGCAACTGTTAAAAGAAAAGATCTAACCGGTTCTGTATCGTCGGTTAAAGCGAGTGAAATTGCTGCTGTGCCAATATCTGATGTAACCCAAGCTCTTAGTGGAAAAGTTGCCGGTGTACAGGTGATTCGCTCACAGGGTTCGCCAGACGCCGATGTATCAATAAAGGTACGTGGTGGTACATCCATTACTCAAAGTAATGAGCCACTATACATTATTGATGGCTTCCCATCAGAAGATGGATTGAAAGGGATAGAGGCTAGCGATATTGAGTCTATCGACATATTGAAGGATGCTTCATCAACTGCTATTTATGGTGCACGAGGAGCAAATGGAGTTGTACTTGTAACTACAAAAGGAGGAAAACAAGATAAACTGAATATTAGTTTTGATATGTATGTAGGAGTAAAGAAAGTAAATAAGAAATACGATTTGCTGAACGTTGTTGATTTTGTAAAGCTCGACTATGAGCGCTACATTGATCAGCCTGATAAGATAAGAGATGTTATTATTCCTACCTATGGAGAGTATAGCGAGTACGATCAGCTTTATGGCAACCGCGCAGGAATTGATTGGCAAAAAGAGGTCTTTGAAAATCATTCGGCTGTAAGCCAACAATATAAGGTTACTGTCAGTGGTGGTAGCAAAACTTCTCAGTATCTTTTTTCATATACAAGAAATAATGATAAAGGTATATGGTATGGAAGTGGACTTAAGCGCGATAACTTTAGAATGAAAATGACACAAAAAGCATCAGATTGGTTAAACTTATCTGCCACTGCCAACTATATTGATGAGTCTACAGAGGGATTAGGTTCATTGCAAGAAGGTGGAGCATTCAGCCGTATGCAGCACGTCATTCAGTATCGCCCAACTATTGGTAAAAATGGCAATGATACAGATCTTATTATAAATGATGATGACCCTGTATTGCTATTAGAAGGTGCAAGCCCCATGCAGAGCCCTTTGGCCTCTATCGAAAGTGAATCACTCAATAAGCGAAACCGCATTTTGTCAATCAATGGAGATGCAGAGGTTAAGTTTACTAAAAACCTGACTTATAGAGGTACTGTTGGATTCAGAACACGAACCAGAAACAGTGATGTGTTTTATTCTGAGCGTTCAAAGCAAGCCAAAAATGCAGGAGCCCCTTTTGGATGGAAAGCTCAAACTGAAGAGGCAAGCTTTATGTATAACAATGTTGTGACATATAGTCAAACAATTAATGCCAATAATCAAATTGATTTAGTGGGAGGACAAGAGTATATTAGCAATAAAAGCCAATATTTAAGAGCGGGTGCTACCAACTTCCCCGACAAGAACTTTGGACTTAATGATATGTCACTTGGTGCAACACCCGATATTGTACAAACACGCAATCAAGAAGAGAGAATGTTATCGTACTTCTTCCGTGCTAACTACAACTTAATGCAGAAATACTTATTTGCAGCATCTATTCGTGCCGATGGTTCTTCTAAGTTTGGTGCAAATAATAAATGGGGAGTGTTTCCTGCTGCATCATTTGCATGGCGTGCTTCTGAAGAGGAGTTTATCAAAAACTTAAACGTATTCTCTAATTTAAAGGTGAGATTGAGTTATGGTACAGCCGGTAATAATAAGATTGATAATTATTTGTCTCTTTCTAAAATTGGTTCTGTATGGATTCCGGCAGGTTCTGGTACTCAAAGCGGACTAGTTAGTAAGCAGCTCAACAACCCGGACTTGAAGTGGGAAACAAATATCACAGCCAACTTTGGTTTAGATATGGGATTCTTTGAACAACGCCTACAAATGAGTGTAGACCTTTATAATGTAGAAACTAAAAATCTTCTTTTAAATGCTAACATTCCGTTATTGTCGGGATATAGAAGCATGATGATTAATGCAGGAAGAACAAATAATAAAGGGATAGAGGTGTCAATAACCTCATACAATCTACGTACCCGTGATTTTAGCTGGACTACAAACTTGAATTTGTCTCACAACAAAAACAAGGTGAAGGAGCTATATATGTCTGATTACATGGAAATCGTATCGGGATGGGCACAAACCTCTGAATTCAACAAAAGTGATTATATGATTCGAGTAGGCGAATCGTTGGGACAGATGTATGGATATCGCCTTAAAGGCATTTATACTGTAGACGATTTCAACTACGATGCAACACAGCAAAAGTATATTCTGAAAGAGGGAATTCCGTATGATAAGAGTCGCTATCCAAAACCCGGTTATTGGAAGTTCGATGACTTAGATGGAAATGACGAAATCAATGAAAAGGATAGAGAAGTGATTGGAAATGCTAACCCTAAGCTTTATGGTGGATTGACCAACACGCTTAATTGGAAAGGTTTTGACTTCACTCTTTTCTTAAACTTCTCGATTGGAAATAAAGTGTATAGTGCTAATAAGATGTATTATACAAAATTCAATAATCAGTGGCGTAATTCATTAAAGGAGGAAGCACTAAATCGCTTCACGGTAATCAATGCAAACGGTGATTACATATTTAATAATCCACAAGAGTTAGCAGCAGTCAACCAAAATCGTAACTATGTTTCGATAGAGGGTAGTTCAGACTTATATTTCCACTCAGGATATGTTGAGGATGCTTCATTCTTAAAAATTAATAATGTGTCATTGGGCTATACTCTGCCTCAAGCCATCACTAAAAAGGTAAAACTTTCAACGGTGCGTTTTTATGCTACAGGTTATAACTTATATACGTTTACAAAGTATTCGGGCTATGATCCGGAGGTTAATACTTTTGCAAACAACGGGCTAACACCGGGTATCGATTGGGGAGCATATCCTTCTTCTATGTCATTTGTGTTTGGTGCTAATATTACATTCTAATCTAATTATCTTACTCAATATGAAAACTCAATTATTAAAATATACGCTTGCCATTCCAACATTTATTCTTGGAATAGGTACTTTGACTTCATGCCAAGACTTTCTGACGGAGAAAACTTATGACTTTGTTGCTGAGGATGACTTTTATAGAAATAATGTAGACTTAGAGCTAGCAGTTAATGGTGCTTACGAGGTGTTAAGTCAGAAAATGACTTATGGTCACTTTATGCTTGTGAACGATTGCGACACAGACTTAAGTCATATCAAGGGTTCAGGTACGGGACAAGCTGCACGCGATTTGGGACACTACAACGTATATGCTGCACACACTTGGTTAGAAGAGTCATGGGGACTTTTCTATACAGGTATTGACCGCGTTAACCGCATTATGAGCAACAAAGACAAAGTAGAACAGCCTGATGAGGCGAGCCAAAAAACCTTCAAAAGGTTGGTGGCAGAGGCACGTCTACTACGTGGGCTTTGCTATTTCGACTTAGTGCGTATGTGGGGAGATGTGCCAATGAAGTTAACTCCATCGAGCAAAACTGATAACTTTTTAATTCCACGCACTAACCGCGAAGAGGTGTATACGCAGATTGTTGAAGATATGGAAGCGGCTATTCAAGATTTGCCTTGGCATGATGAAGTGACTTATGTGGGAAGACCATCTAAGGGTGCAGCCATGGGATTACTGGCTCGCGCTTATTTGTACCGTGCCGGCTATTCGCTTCATCAAGATGGAAAAATGAAACGTCCGGATAATTACAAAGAGTATTATAAAAAGGTAAAAGAGATTTGTGCTGAAATCATTAACGCTAACCACCATTCACTCAACCAAAGTTACGAACGTGTATTTCGCAACGTGTGCGAATATATTTTAGAACCCAATGAAGTAATGTATGAGGCACAGTTCTATAATCCTACCGGAGGAACGGAGCATACCGGGAAAATAGGTTCGTACAACTCGCCCGAGATTGATAGAAACTCATCGTATGGATTGGGAAACTCTTTTATCAAAACATCTCATATCTTCTATAACTATTTTGAAGAGGGTGATAAACGTTTACCTACTGCCATTGCCACTTATAGAATAGATAAAAATGATAAAGTTATTGAGGTACCTCTCAACACCAGCTACAACTGGGCACCGGGCAAATGGCCACGTCACTGGGTAGCCGGTACTCCTAAGGATTTGGAAAATACAGATGTAAACTTCATTCTTTTACGATACTCAGATATCTTATTAATGTATGTTGAGGCAGTAAATGAGTATGATGGGCAACTAGATGCTTTGGCCATAGAGTGCTTAAATCAGATTCGTCGTCGTGCGCACGAAGCCAACCCTAAAACGCCAAACAGTGAACTCGATTTTACGATGAACGATTTTCCATCGCAGCAGAGCGTACGCGACTATCTTTATATAGAGCGAGCTCGCGAGTTATGCTTCGAGGGCTTCCGTCGGTTCGATCTTATCCGCTGGAATTTACTAGGCAGTACGATTGCTGATTTTGCGGTGAAGTTTAAAAATGCGGTGAGCGATGGAACATTAAAATCATATGTATGGGCTGCGGGCGACCGCTACCAAGCGGGTAAACACGAGTTATACCCAATCCCAACTTATGAGATTCGCGAAACAAAAGGAGTAGTTACTCAAAACCCAAACTACTAAGAACCATAAGAATTGCAGGATGTGGCTTATGGCACATTCATAAATTATAAAACAACTGGTCAAATGATTGGCTACCATCCTGCAATTTATACTTTCCTATTATTTAAAAAATGACTAGAAACTTGATGAAGTACAGTTTACTCAAAACACTACCGGGATTATTGTTGCCCCTATCGCAAGCACAGGCTGCCGAGCAGCAAATGCCCCAACGTCCTAACATTGTTTGCATTGTTTGCGAAGACATCAGTCCTTATCTTGGCTGTTATGGCGATCCGGTAGCTGTTTCGCCTAACCTCGACCAATTGTCTACCGAAAGCATTCGCTATACGGGCATGTATACCACAATTGGAGTATCGGCTCCTAGCAGAGCGGCATTAATCACCGGCATGTATCCCACAGCCATTGGCGCCAACAACATGCGCACGGCTCAAAAGAAATCGAAACCGGAGGGAATCACTCCGTATGATGTGGTGCTACCTACAGGGGTGAAGTGTTTTACCGAGGCCATGCGCGAAGCGGGATATTACTGTACGAACAACTCAAAGACAGACTATCAGTTTGCGGCACCACGCACAGCGTGGGATGAGCAGGGCGACCGTGCACACTGGAAGAATGCTCCGCAAGGGCAACCTTTCTTTGCCATATTCAACCTCAACGTTACACACGAGTTTGAGGTGATGAAGCGTGCCGACCAACCTTTAAGTGTGAAACCTGAAGAGATTATTCTTCCGCCTTATTATCCCGAAGACTCGATTATCCGCAGAGATATGGCAGTGATGTATAGCAACATCACCGAGATGGATAGGCAAACACAGGGTTTGATTGATGAGTTGAAGGAGAGTGGAAAACTAGATAACACAATCATAATATGGTACTCTGACAACGGAGGACCGCTACCACGACAGAAAAGAGAATTGTACGAATCGGGGGCTTTGGTACCTTTCATGGTACGATTCCCCGATGGATATGGAGCGGGAACAGTCGACAAAGGATTGTACATGTTCGTCGACATTCCCGCTACTATCCTATCTTTGGCTAAGGTGGAAATACCTAGTTATATGCAAGGACAACCGTTTCTGGGCGATAAAAAAGAACCGGCTCGCCACTATGTATATGGTGCTCGCGACCGCTTAGATACTTTTTACGAGAAGCAGGTGTGCGTGCGCGATAATCGTTATCGATTGATACGTAACTATATGCCCGACCAATCGGACTATCTGCCTATTATATCGCGAGCAGCTATCCCAATGATGGCTCGTTTGGTTGAGCTGCACGAAGCGGGTCAGCTAAATCGGGATCAAGAGAAATGGTTTGAACATCCGCGTCCGGAGTTTGAACTGTATGATGTATTGAAAGATCCGCACGAGCTGAACAACTTGGCCAATCAGCCTAAGTATAGAAAGAAAATAGCGGAGTTGAGCCAAGAGCTTGACCGATGGATAACAGAGGAGAACCCGTTGTGGGGATATACTGAAAAAGAACTGATTGAGCAGTTTCGCCCTAATGGTTTACAACCGGTAGTGGAGCGTCCTCAAGTGAGCATTGCTGAGGGAATGGCTACACTGACTTGTGCTACCCAAGGGGCATCTATTGCTTATCAGGTGAATGGAAAGGGAGAAAACAAATCGCATTGGAGACTTTACACCGGACCTTTTGCTGTGAATCCTGATGATAAAGTGACTGCCATAGGCACACGTGCAGGCTACAAGGAGAGCTCGGTACAAGCCGATGCCGATGAGTTGCTTTATGAGTGGGTAGAGACTCTTTTGTCTTATCAAATTGACCACAAGAACCCATCGCTCAATGGTGGATTGCTTTGTCCGGCTTGTGCACGTGTGCACGGTCGTTGTGGCGACGCAGTGCTCCCACTAATGTATATGGCCGAGAAAACCTGCAATAAGAAGTACATGAATGCGGCAAAAAGACTGATGCGCTGGATGGACAATGTGCATCAACACGATGGAGCATGGATGAACGATGTAAATGTATCCGATTGGAATGGTACTACCGTGTTTGCGGCTATTGCACTCTACGAAGCTCTTCACCATCACGGACATTTGCTCGACGATTCTACTCGCCAAGCGTGGCGCAGTCAACTCTTGCAAGCGGGCGAGTTTGTATACGATAATAAGTTTATCTTTAGTCGTCGCCGCGAAGGAATGCGCAACATGAATGTGAACTACTCGGCTTCGGCCACTTATGCGCTATATGCTATAGGTACATTGTTCGATCGTCCCGAAATGGTAGCACTAGCTCGCCAAACGGCCGACGACTTGAAGGCTTTCTTTACCGAAAACGAATATTTTCTGTTTGGCGAAGGTCCCGACATCTGGAACAAAACACCGAATGGCTGTAGACCGGTAGATTTACTATATAATGTAGAGGAGTCGTTGCCCAACATGGTATATTACGCCTTGATGGCAGACGACCGCGAGTTCTTAGCTATTCTAGAGAAGTCGATGCTCACTCACCTAGAGTTTATGTTGCCCGATGGGGCTTGGGATAACAGTTGGGGAACACGCAGTTTCAAGTGGACATACTGGGGTGGTCGCACTAGCGATGGCTTTATGGGTGGTTACTATGCCCTGGCCGATAAATATCCGCAATATGCCGAAGCGGTGAAACGCAACATCAAACTGCTCAACCAGGCCACACACCATGGCTTATTGCACGGAGGTATGCACTATCGCAATCAGGGAGTAGAGGCTTGCATTCATCACACCTTTGGTCATGCCAAGGCTTTGGCCTCAATGCTCAACCTACCGGTAGCTACTCCGACACAAGTAGATTTGCCACGCGACACAACATATGGAGTGAAACATTTTAAAGACATCAACACCTATTTGGTTAGCGAGGGCAACTGGCGTGCTACCGTCACGGGGTTCGATGCGGAGTATAAGGTAAAGGGCACACATCCTATGGGTGGAGTGTTATCGATGTTGTGGCACAAGCAGGCGGGGCCGATATTTGCTGCCACCATGAATAAGTACACACTTATAGAGGCACCAAACATGCAGGCTTATACCGATAAGTATCAGATGGCAGGCACACCACGTGTGGCACTTATCGAAGAGGGAGTGATGTATAGCAACCTCGACGATTTGAATACGACAATTAAGTATCAAGAAGAAGAGGGAGCACACCGCTTCGACATCGTAACTCACCTGGTAGATAGCAAGCAACAAGCGCCCAAAGCCGGCAAAGAAAAGGTGCACCTGAGCTACATCATCACTCAAGATGAAATAAAGATTGAGGGAAAGGTACCTCAATCGCTACTTCGCGCCGGAGCGCAACTGGTGCTACCATGTATAGCAACACCGCAACAAACGGCTCAATATGACACACACCAAGTTTCTATATATAAAGATGAGGGGGTAAAGTTACAAATAGAGAGTTCTCTACCCATCAACATTGAACCAACCAATGACAACGGACGAATTTTTAATCCTGTACCCGGTTTCTGTTTCATTCCGGTTACTATCAATCCCGATAACGCAGGAAACATTAATGCAACGTTGACCATTCGTTGAGCCAACACAAACAAGAATGATATCCTCCCCGCTTGGCCATGCGCCATGCGGGGAGTTTTTTCTTAGTATACAACGATACTACACGCTATGTCTATAAGTGAGTAGGTATATAAAAAACGTCAGGTAGTGGTGTTTCAATTAGTTTCAAAGGCTTGGAACTATAGTTTCAAGCAATCGGAAGCACAGTTCCAAAACCCTGAAACCAGCCGAAAGAGTAAGTACCACCTACCCAATGAATAAAGACGAATGACAAATCAGTAGACAATCATACCACAGCAAATCAACACTAAACAATAACACTTACCCCATCAATCAAAAAGTTCCTTGAGCACTTCGAGCGATTTTAGTACAGGAAAGTCATTGACATGAAGTCGGTAGTAATCTATTATAATGGATAAGAAACGAGCTCTTTGTATGCGATTCATGGCAAACAGATGCATCGTATCATAGTTCATACGCATCAACATCGATACTCGTGCCGACTCTTCGGCAGTAAGATAGGAGGCGTGAGACTGTGGAGGGATTGATACAAAGCTACCGTTCTGTAGGTCGAAATAATCGCCTGGCAAATAATCATCGAGATTGGGGTATAGTCCTAAAAAACGCGAAAGCCTCATCAAAAACACCAAATGAAAATTAGCATACCCCGTTTTGCACTCGTCCAACCAAGTGATAGAATGTAGTAGGTAAGAAAATAAAGGGCGATTTTCAGTCTCTTCGCGCAGGGCACGATAAAGAAACTCGGCTAAAAACAGTGCAATAGACGATTTAAACGGATCGTATGGTAAAGAAATAAAGGGTTGATAGGTTTTTGCATCTTTAATTTTGCTCAATCCACCCTTAGATTTATAGTCCGCTTCGAACTCAATAATGGCTAAAGGCTGAAAAAGTACCGACTTTACCGCTGCTTTTCGCGAGCGCGGAATAGAAACTATGAAAGAATTTCGCCCTTGAAGTGCAGTATACATATCAACAATAATAGAATTATCATTGTATTTTAGAGTATGAAGTACTATTCCAATCGTTTTTTGTAGCATATTAGCCCTATTTTTTTGATGATGCTAAATTACAAAAATAGTGCGAAAACAAGAGGGGTAGCCATTTTTATCTGATAAAGTAGAAAAAAAGAGCAAAAAAGTTCATCTTTTTATTTTCCTGATTATCAATATATAAAGCCTCAAATAGCCGTTTTGAAAGATATTTTAACAGAATTATTTTCGCCAAAGATTTGGTAGTTCGAAAAAAGTCCCTACCTTTGCAACCGCAATCGAGAAACAAACCTCGATAACAAATGAAAGCTGAAAAGCTTGAAAATGTTAAGGCCCATTCGTCTATCGGTTAGGACGCCAGATTTTCATTCTGGAAAGAGGGGTTCGATTCCCCTATGGGCTACAAATAATAACGAATTAAAAAAGATTAGTCGAGATGGCAAATCATAAATCATCAATCAAAAGAATCAGACAAGAAGAAAAAAGAAGACTTCACAACAGATACTACGCTAAAACAATGCGTAACGCTGTTAGAAAGCTTCGTTCTACTACTGAAAAGACAGAGGCTGCTGCTTTGTTGCCAAAGGTAACAAAGATGTTAGATAAACTTGCTAAAGTTAATATCATTCATAAAAACAAAGCAAGCAACTTAAAATCTAAATTAGCGGTTTACGTAAACAAACTTGCTTAATACAGAATTTAGCAAAACTTCATACAACAAAGAGCTGAGTATTTTATACTCGGCTTTTGGTGTTTTTAAACTATACATCACCTAAACAATTCTAGCAAAACAGCAGGCCAATCCGCTTTCCTGATAAAACGGACAGCTTGCAACTCTCCTTACTAGGGAGCACACGACCAACACACCTCAAGCTCACCTACAATACAAGTCTACCGCATCACCACACTAGCATCCGCTTTTATTAATTCAAGAAAAACAAACAGTCATTCAAGAAGAAATAGTTACTACATCAACCCGAATCGCCAACCCTTAACGCTGAGAACAAGGGCTAACAGCCCATCTATTACAACAAACAAATACACATCATCAAGCTAGCATTACAAACAAATTGATATGATTGATAAAAAAAAATATCAATTTGCTTGCTTATATATATATATATATATATATATATTTGTCAACAAATAGCATACAAACATATTTTACTATTATGTTTTAACTAACCCATTTAAATCATTTTACAGAAGCACATTTAGCTTATCATTGTACAGTTGCCCAGAAGAGCAAAGGATATGCATATAGATACTTCAGTAATGTATGGCGCGGAATGAAAATCATTAAAAAAGCTACAATATGAAAAAACTTCTTGCAATTTTAATCACTTTCTTCTTTTCAACAATGGCTTATTCACAATGGGGAATAATAGGAGGAATGAACTACTCCACCCTGACAGGTACCGAAATGAGCACCGGTAAGGTATATGGCCACATAGGAGGCACCTATGAATTTAAATTATCTAAGAAATGGTATTTGCAACCCCAACTGCTATTTACAGCAATCGGCCACAAGTTAATACCAGACGATGTACTAAGAAAAGGCTATGCAGATATTTACGCGCTAGAGATGCCTATCAATTTCTCTTTTCGTCCACAAATAGCCAAAAACACTCACCTCTTGATAGAGGCCGGAATCTACGGACGACTCGGTCTGTGGGGAGAGCGTAAATACAGCTACTACCATAGAGAAACTCAAACAGATGATATCTTCTCTTTAGTAGAGCGATATGAAATAGGTTTGAATGCCGGAGCAGGTGTGCAGGTAAAGCAATGTTTTGGAATAGCATCAATTGAAAGAGGCCGATATATGGGAGAACTTTTAGTCTATAAAGTGAGTTTAGGATACAAATTCTGATTTACCACAGACTCCTTCCGCCTACTCAAAAATAGAAGAATCTTATCATCGCTCAACACAGCATTTGATAAGATTCTTTTCTATTGATTTACTTACTATCTTTATCAATATTTATCATTTTAAGGCTTTCATTTTTACACCTTATTTCTTCACTACCTTGTTTTTTTTTACTACTTTTGCTTTGTTATTCTAACTATAGAAAAGAAATTATGATCGAAGACTTATTTTCCCAAGTCGCAGAAGAAAATACCCCACAAGAGAATAGTTCATATTCAGCTGATAGTATTCAGGTTCTCGAAGGTTTAGAGGCTGTGCGCAAACGTCCCGCGATGTATATCGGCGATATCAGTATCAAAGGACTTCACCACTTGGTTTATGAAATTGTCGATAACTCTATCGACGAAGCATTGGCAGGCTACTGTACACAAATCGACGTAATCATCAACGAAGACAATTCAATTACAGTACAAGATAATGGTCGTGGTATCCCTGTAGACTATCACGAAAAAGAAAAGAAGTCGGCTCTTGAAGTAGCTATGACTGTACTACATGCCGGAGGTAAATTCGACAAAGGTTCTTATAAGGTATCGGGAGGTTTGCATGGTGTAGGTATGTCGTGTGTTAATGCACTTTCTACACGCATGGTAACTCAAGTTTACCGTAACGGGAAAATCTACCAACAAGAGTACGAAATTGGTAAGCCACTCTACAACGTAAAAGAGGTAGGTGTAGCAGAACATACCGGTACTCGTCAGCAGTTCTGGCCCGATACAACCATCTTTACTGAAACAGTATATAAATATGAAATTCTAGCCGGTCGTTTACGCGAGCTTGCTTACTTGAATGCCGGAATCAAAATTACACTTACCGACCGTCGCGTTGTCAACGAAGATGGTTCATTCAAGACTGAAATCTTCTATTCGGAAGATGGATTGAAAGAGTTTGTGAAATACCTAGAGTCTTCTCGCGAACACTTAATCAGCGATGTAATCTATTTGAACACTGAAAAACAAAATATCCCTATCGAAGTGGCTATTATGTACAACACAGGGTTCGCCGAAAACATTCACTCTTACGTCAACAACATCAATACCATCGAAGGTGGTACTCACTTGGCAGGTTTCCGCCGTGCACTAACTCGTACACTAAAGAAGTATGCCGAAGAGAGCAAAATGCTTGATAAGGTAAAAGTTGAAATCTCGGGAGATGACTTCCGCGAAGGTCTTACAGCTGTCATCTCGGTAAAAGTGGCCGAACCACAGTTTGAGGGACAAACAAAAACTAAATTAGGAAACAGCGAAGTAAGTGGTGCAGTAGACCAAGCAGTGGGCGAAGCACTAAACTACTACCTAGAAGAGCACCCTAAAGAGGCTAAAATGATTGTAGACAAGGTGATACTTGCTGCAACAGCACGCCACGCTGCACGCAAAGCGCGCGAAATGGTGCAACGCAAATCGCCAATGTCGGGCGGTGGACTTCCAGGTAAACTGGCTGACTGTTCAGACAGAGACCCATTGAGATGCGAACTTTTCCTTGTCGAGGGAGACTCGGCGGGTGGTACTGCCAAACAAGGACGTAACCGTGCATTCCAAGCTATTTTGCCTCTACGTGGTAAAATCTTGAATGTAGAAAAAGCAATGTATCACAAGGCACTCGAAAGTGATGAAATTCGCAACATCTATACAGCGCTTGGGGTAACTATCGGTACCGAAGAAGATAGCAAAGCTGCCAACATTGAAAAGCTACGCTATCACAAAATTATCATCATGACCGATGCCGACGTCGATGGTTCACATATCGACACCCTTATCATGACATTCTTTTTCCGCTATATGCCTCAGATTATTCAAAATGGCTATCTATACATCGCTACTCCTCCACTCTACCTTTGTAAAAAAGGAAAAGTAGAAGAATATTGCTGGACAGATGCACAACGCCAAAAGTTTATTGATACTTACGGAGGTGGCTCGGAAAATGCAATCCATACTCAACGATACAAAGGTTTGGGAGAGATGAACGCTACTCAGCTTTGGGAAACAACAATGGATCCTGAAAACCGTATCTTGAAACAAGTAAACATTGAAAATGCGGCGGAAGCCGATTTTATATTCTCGATGCTTATGGGCGAAGAAGTAGGCCCACGTAGAGAGTTTATTGAAGAAAACGCAACATATGCAAATATTGATGCGTAGTTTTAGAATAAACGTTTTATAAAACCTAACTCACATCTTACAACGAAGAAGCGCCGGCATTGAATTTACTTCAAACCGGCGCTTTTCTTTTGTGTAAAACCTGTTTTGCAAAATTATTATCATTTTTATACCAATTATTGCTATTATAATTGGATAAGAGACATTATATTTGTCAACCATAAATCAACAATTTAAACTAATACCACATGAAATTAAAAGAGACAATGCTCTCATTAGGGCTTATTGCACTAACAGCTTGTGCACCAAAAATCACAGACTCAGGATTAAATCCGGCAGACTTCCAAACCGAAATAAACGGTAAACAAACTCAACTGTACACACTTAAAAACAAAAATGGCATGGAGGTATGTATCACCAACTTTGGTGGACGTATTGTCTCTATTCTTGTGCCAGACAAGAACGGAAATATGCAAGATGTAGTACTAGGTTTTGACAATGTAAAAGATTACGTGATGCACCCGTCTGACTTTGGAGCAACAATAGGACGCTATGCAAACCGCATCGCTCAAGGTAGTTTTAACTTAAATGGAGTAGAGTATCAATTACCCAAAAACAACTTTGGCCACTGTCTACACGGAGGTCCTAATGGCTACCAGTATCAAATATTCAATGCCAAACAAATTAGTCCACAAGTGCTAGAGCTTACTTACAACGACCCTGATGGCGCTGAAGGGTTCCCTGGAAACTTAGATTGCAAAGTGTTGATGACGCTAACAGATAACAATGCTATTGACATTCAATATGAAGCAGAAACAGATCAGCCTACAGTGGTTAATATGACTAATCACTCATACTTCAACTTAGATGGAGACGCTAAAGATGTAACCAATCATCTACTCACAGTCAACTCGAATGAGTATACCCCGGTAGATAGCACATTTATGACTACGGGAGAAATATTAACTGTAGAAGGTACTCCAATGGATTTCCGTCAGCCCACAGCAATTGGTGCTCGTGTAAACGAATATGACTTTGACCAGCTAAAAAATGGTAATGGATATGACCACAACTGGGTTTTGGCAGGAGACATCAATGAGAAGTGTGTAACATTAGTATCGCCACAAACAGGTATTGTACTCGATGTATATACTAACGAACCTGGTATTCAGGTTTACTCGGGTAACTTCTTGGATGGAACACTTCAAGGTAAGCAAAGCAAAACCTATAATCAACGCGCAGCTGTATGTCTTGAAACTCAAAAGTATCCTGATACTCCGAATAAACCCGAGTGGCCATCAGCCACACTGAACCCGGGTGAGAAATACAATAGTCGCTGTATTTATCAATTTTCAGTGCAAGAGTAATGAGCTATTGTAGATAAGATAAAAATAGTAAATAGTAAAGTCGCTATACCAATAAGGTTATAGCGACTTTACTATTTATATATAAATGCACATCCAAACACAAACATAGAGTATAGGTTAAATAATGTATTAATTAATTAGAGTACACTAAGATAAATAAGCCGTCTAACAAATAGCAATTATTTAACTAATATCTAATTTACATGAAAAACTTATTCTCAAGCAGCTATTCAAGTTGTGGAATAAAGCGATTTCCCCTACTCATTGGGCTCTTTATCGCACCTTTCCAGCCACTTGTTTCTAACGCTTATGCAGTAGAAAGTAACACGAACTACGCTATTCAAGTTACTCAACAGACACGTACCATTAAAGGTCAGATTATTGATGAAAATGGTGAACCCCTCATTGGAGTGTCAGTGTTAGTAAAAGGTACTACAGTTGGTACAGTGACCGATCTGGATGGAAACTATTCATTAGATATACCATCAGGGCATAGTGCACTCGAGATTTCTTACATTGGTTATAAAACAATTAATGTATCCATCACACAATCGCCTACACTGAATGTAAAAATGGAACCCGATACTCAATCATTAGATGAAGTGGTTGTAGTGGGTTATGGAACCATGAAAAAGCGCGATTTAACAGGGTCAGTTACCTCTGTTAAATCAGATGATATTATGAAGGCACCTGTATCGAATGCGATGGAAGCACTACAAGGACAAGTTCCAGGTATGGACATTGTGCGTAATTCCGGAAAAGCAACCTCTGGAGTTACTATCAATATTCGTGGAAAAAGGTCTCTGTCTGATGTCACTGATGAGTGGGGTAACGACGTAGCAAATGCACCATTATTTATTATAGATGGCATGCAAGGAGGAAACTTTGCAGATATTGCGCCATCCGATATAGAGTCTATCGAAATTCTTAAAGATGCTTCATCAACCGCTATTTATGGTTCTCAAGGTGCAAATGGTGTAGTTATCATCACGACCAAAAAAGGAGCGCAAGGCAAAGTTAAAATCTCATACAATGGATATTACGGAATAAATGGTTGGGCACAATATCCCGAAATGCTATCTGGAAATGACTATATCCAAGTTCGTAGAGAGGCTTATCGCACAGCTGGACAATGGGAATCGCCAGCAGATGATCAAAAACTCTTTAGTGCAGAAGAGTGGCAAGCTATTCAAAATGGAGAATGGACTAACTGGAAAGATGAGGTTCTGCACAACGGCATGGTTACAAGTCATCAAGTAAGTGCATCAGGAGGTACAGAAAAAACAACTGCACTACTCTCAGCCGGATATTATCATGAAAAAGGCTCTTTTGTAGATGATAAGATGAACAAATACAATTTGCGCCTTAATGTAGAACATAAATTCAATAAGTTCATTAAGATTGGAGCCAACTCACAAGTTACCCACTACGCTCAAGACGAACGAGCTGAAAATGTACTGTGGAGAGCTGCAACGAATGTTCCATTAGGAAAAGCTTACGATGAAAATGGTAAAGTTGTACTGTGGCCGTTAGGAACTAGTTCAAGAGTTAACCCACTTGCCGACGAAGCCTCTGACAACACTGCTAAACATCATATTCTACATACTAATATTATTGCTAATGGATATTTAGAATTAACTCCTATCGAAGGTTTAAGTATCCGATCAAATCTAGGAACAAACTATACCCATTATCGCAAACAAGATTTTGAAGGAGCCAACTCTATAGACCGTGCTGGCGAATATGCTACTTCAAAGGCAAGAGTCTCCTCATCAGAAAAGAGCTTTGTGAACTGGGACAATATCATTAATTATACTCGAACCATAAACAACCACACATTTGGTGTTACAGCGCTCACTTCATGGACTCAATCTAAATATACCAATGTACTGGCCCAAGGTGAAGGACAATTGGTAGATTCGAATCTGTGGCATGACCTAGGAGCTAATGATAAGAACTCTTATGTTATCGGTTCAAACTATATACAACACCAAACATCTTCGTATGCCATACGTGCTAACTATAGCTACAAAAGTCGCTATATGTTTACTGTATCTAATCGTTGGGACGGAGACTCACGTTTAGCTGAAGGTAACAAATGGGCAGCCTTCCCATCAGTAGCTGCTGCATGGCGAATCAACGAAGAGACTTTCTTAAGTGATGTAAAAGCAATTAGTAACTTAAAGCTTCGTTTAAGTTGGGGAAAAACTGGGAATTCAGGCATCATGGCTTATGGAACCCAATCGGGAGTAACATCTAAAACCAACTCTGCATTCCAAGATAATGGCTACATCTACTATTTATTCAATGAGTATATTGGCAATAAAGACACTAGCTGGGAAATATCAAAAACATGGGATTTAGGTCTTGATATTGGCCTAATTGACAATCGTATTTCTGCGACTATCGATCTTTATAAAGTCAACACTTCCGATATTTTACTACCTCGTCAGTTACCCTCTTCGATGGGAGCAAGCAATAATACAACATTCAAAACTTATCAGAATATTGGTGCTACACAAAACAAAGGTATTGAAATTGGGATTAACACAGTTAATATAGAGAAGAGTAAATTTAGGTGGACTTCAACCTTATCATTCTCAGCAAATCGCGAAAAAATAGTTGATCTGATTGATGGAAAAGACATGGCAATAGGCACAGATGTAGAGACTCAAACCTTAATGATTGGTCGTCCTCTTTTCTCATTCTATGAATATACCAACTTGGGAGTATGGCAAGAAAGCGAAAGAGAAGAGGCTGCTAAATACTTTAAAGATGCAGCGAAGACACAACCATTTTTACCAGGAGACATCAAACTAAAAGATTTGAATGGTGATAACATAATCAATTCAGACGATCGTGGATATATTGGTTCAAGATCACCTAAATGGACTGGAGGTTTCAACAACACCTTCAAATTCTGGGATTTTGATCTAAATGTATATTTTGTAGCACGTTGGGGGCAATACATCGATTATGAGCTTTCTGGTGCATATGACCCACAAGGAAAGAGTAACTTTCCAACTTATTTTAATTATTGGACTCCAGAAAACGCATCAAATGATTTCCCTCGTCCGGCCAATACGCAATTCTTCAATTATATAGGATATCAATCACTACGATATATTGACGGATCGTACTGGAAACTCAAAACATTATCACTTGGATACACTTTGCCTAAAATAGCTACAAACAAATTGGGGATTTCAAATCTACGTGTGTATGTTACTGCAAATAATGTATTCTCAAAAGCTAAAAATCATCTTATCCAAGATTATGATGCAGAACGTGGTGGGTCGGCCAAAGCTCCATTACAACGTCAGTTAGTATTTGGAATTAACCTTGATATCTAATAAAATAAAGAACACAACAATGAAAAAATATAAAAACTATCTATTGACAGCTGCTCTGGCTTCTTGCCTCTTTAGCATACAGTCGTGTGATTTAACTGAGTATAATCCCGGAGGATCTACTGCCGACGAAGTATTTAAAAGTCAAATTGGATTTAACGCATTGGTAAACTCTGCATATGCTTACTGGGGCGGCCAGTTTTATGGCCGTGAAGATTTTGTACTTCTACTCAATGGAGGAGCAGATACTTGGATAAATATAGCTAACTGTGGTTATGGAAGACAAATGTCGAAGTACCAAGAATCAATGTCTACCACCGGACAATTCAGAAACACTTGGCAGCGATTATATGAAATTATAAATGACTGTAATGCGGGTATTGAACGCATTAATGATGTAGAGTGGCAAGATCTTAAAATGAAAGACATTCGTTTGGGTGAATTGAGTTTTATGCGTGCCTATGCTTATTGGCATTTAGTAGAACTATTTGGTGAGGTAGATATGCGCACAACCGAAACCAAAGAGATAGTAATGAAGTGCTATCGTAGTTCTTATGAAGAGCTATACAACTTAATGCTATCTGACATTCAAACTGCTGTTGATAACTTGCCGGTAGATCCTTACCCTGTTTCAGATATTGGACGCGCAACTTCAAAAGCTGCATATGCATTGAAAGCACGCATAGCACTAACACGTGTAGCATATTGCAATACACAAGCCGAGAAAGACCACTACTATGACATTGCCCAAAAGGCAGCTCAGTATGTAATTGATAATAAAGCCACTTTAAAGGTAGATATGTATAATACACCTGCAGAGGTTTTTGACCCCGCAAATAACAAAAACAATAAAGAGGCATTATTCGTAATAACACATGCTACCGAGTCTTCGCTTAACATGCAAAGTAGTAACCCAAATCGTTTACATATCTATTTTCATGCTAAATATTCTAGCTGGGGAGGAATGGTACAAGATTATGGATATGGCAATGATAGAAACTCAAAGAGTGGCAGCATGGCTATGATGCCTACTCGCTACTTGCTCGAGGCTTATGATGAGGAGAAAGATGCACGCTACAATGCTTGGTTTCGTGAAGCACATTATCTAAACACAACTACATCTTTCACTTGGACTGAGGATCAGCTAAATCATTTTGAGAAACCTATATCGATGGCCGGACAAATAATAAAGCCAGGAGAGCTATCTTTATTGTTCACTAAAAAAGCGATAGACTCTAGCAGCAAACGGTCATTACCATATGCAGTAGTAGATATCAACGATACTTATACTGAAAATGGTAGAGTAAGCACAAATGCTAATTTCAATATACATTTCCCTACTTTATTAAAATATGAAGATAAAACCATAGCCGATAGGGGGTTGCCTGCTAACTCGCAAGTTGGAGCTAATGACGTTTTAATCATGCGTATGCCTGAGATGTATTTTATTGTGGCTGAATGTGAAATCATGAAATCAGGCGGAAGTAAGTCTGTAGCTAAAGATAACATCAACATTATTCGTAGACGTGCAGCTGCACCTGGCAAAGAGAACGAAATGATTGTTTCGGAAAATGAGATGACACTTGACTTTCTTTTAGAAGAAAAGGCACGCGAGTTTTGTGGTGAGTTTATCAGATGGTTTGACTTAAAGCGTACGGGAAAGTTAACAGAATACATAAAGGCACACAATCCCGACATTGTAGACGCTGCTGGAGCAGAATTCTTAAATGCTGGGTATTGCAATCTTCGCCCTATACCACAAACATTCTTAGACGCAATATTGAACCCCGATGAGTTTGGACAGAACCCTGGTTTTTAATTTAAAATTGGATATATAATAAAATAAATAAGCCCTGAGCAGATTGTTCAGGGCTTATTATTTATTATCAAAGTTTATAAACAGACTCCAAATAGGAGTCAGACTCATTACGGCATAAAAGTAAGAGGCTAGATAATATGCTGCTCTTTCAACTCTTCTACTACATTTTCTAGTTCATCATACCATACTTGTCCAAACTTGCGAACCAGAGGCTCTTTAAGAAACTGGTATACCGCAACATTCTCTTTTTTGCCAAGCAATACAGCAGCTTTGCATACGTCCCAACGATGATAGTTTACCGCCTTATAGGGTCCATAGTTACCAACACGAATAGGATATAGATGACAAGAAACCGGTTTATAAAAGTCAACTTTCCCCTCGCGATAAGCCTTCTCAATAGCACAGTAGCAATATCCACGCTCATCATAACAGGTAAATACACAATCTTTACCATTTACAATAGAAGTAACTAAATCGCCATCACAATCGGTATATACTACCCCTTGCTTATCGATTACCGCTTGAGCCTCGGGCGAAAGCTGATCCCAAACTACCGGAAGAGCCTCTTCAAGTTTAGCTACCTCATCTATTTCAACAGGAGCTCCGGCATCACCTTCAATGCAACACTCGCCTTTGCAGGCATCAAGGTTACAAATAAACTTCTCACGAAGCACATCCAAACTTACTACTACATCATCAATCTGTATCATTATCGCTTTCTTTTAAGTGAGTCTATAAAATAAGGGCGCATCTATAAATACGCCCTTACTATCTGTATGTATTGGGTGAAATAGTTATTTTATCAATACTTTGCCATCCATCTCAACAGGCACAGGCAAGCCCATAATCTGAAGAATTGTTGGTGCCACATCAGCCAAACGACCATTTTCAACTTTAGCATCTTTATTTTCAGTGATATAAACACAAGGTACTGGGTTCAATGAGTGAGCCGTATTGACCGATCCATCTTCATTTAAAGCACGATCAGCATTACCATGATCGGCAATGATAATTACCTCATATCCATGAGCTTTGGCAGCTTCAACAGTATCTTTCACACAATCATCAACAGCCACAATAGCTTTCTCGATAGCTTCGTAGATACCAGTGTGACCAACCATATCGCCATTAGCATAGTTCACCACAATAAAGTCGAACTTATCTTCGTTGATGGCTTCAACCAATTTATCTTTTACCTCGTAAGCACTCATCTCAGGCTTCAAATCGTAAGTAGCAACTTTTGGTGAAGGAACCAAGATGCGCTCTTCATTATCATAAGGAGTTTCGCGACCACCATTGAAGAAGAAAGTAACGTGAGCATACTTCTCTGTTTCAGCAATATGAAGTTGTTTCAAACCTTTAGAAGCAATGTATTCGCCTAGCGTATTCTCTACATTATCTTTGTCGAACAAGATATGAACCCCTTTGAAAGAAGCATCATAAGGAGTCATGCAGTAGAATTGCAAGCCAGGTATAGTGTGCATACCTTCAGCCGGCATATCTTGTTGGGTCAACACTACAGTAAGTTCTTTAGCGCGGTCGTTACGGTAGTTGTAGAAGATAACAACATCACCCTCTTTGATTGTTCCATCGAAAGCCTCGTTGACGATAGGCTTAACAAATTCGTCGGTAATGCCATTATCATAAGATGCTTGCATAGCAGCCACCATATCAGTAGCCTTCTCGCCTACTCCGTTAACCAACAAGTCGTAAGCCTCTTTCACACGTTCCCAACGTTTATCACGGTCCATTGCATAATAACGACCGATGATTGAAGCAATCTTACCTGCCGATTTTGCGCAATGAGCTTCTACCTCTTCAATAAAGCCTTTACCACTTTTGGGGTCAGTGTCGCGACCGTCCATAAAGCAATGGATGAAAGTATTTTCAATGCCATAAGCTTTAGAGATATCACAAAGTTTATATAAGTGATTTAATGAGCTATGTACACCACCACCTGAGGTTAACCCCATGAAGTGCACATTCTTACCATTTTCTTTTGCATAAGTAAATGCTTCTTTGATGACTGGCATATCCATGATGCTATTATCAGAACAAGCACGATTGATTTTCACCAAATCTTGATAAAGCACACGTCCGGCACCAATGTTAAGATGACCTACCTCAGAGTTTCCCATTTGTCCATCGGGCAATCCAACGTTTTCGCCACTAGCCTGAAGCTCAGAGTGAGGATATGTTTTCAACAGATAATCCCAGTAAGGAGTAGCAGTATTGAAGATCACATCGTCTTTCTTTTGGTCGCCAATTCCCCAACCATCAAGAATCATTAAAAGGGCTTTTTTGCTCATAATATTTATTGTTAGTTAATTACCAAGTTTTAATACCGGGAGCAAAGGTACGAAAAAGTTAAGTAAGCAGATATTTAATCTATGTTAAGCTCTTTAGTAAATGGTAGTTAATTCGATTATAATTTCTACTTTTGCCGCGCTTTTATAAAACAATTAATCATGGACGATCCTAACCCGCGAACGTACAACAGTATTCATTAAAAGCGAATAGAGCCACATAAGCTTTGCCGTGTCTCCGTTCGTGAACTAAACTATTTGAAAGGAGACAATAAGATGAGACAGTATCTTTATTGTGAAGCAGGCTTTGTGGAAAAAACACAATGGCTTCCCAACTGCTGGGTAAATGTAACTTGCCCCAACCAAAACGACTTTGACTTTCTGACCAAAGAGTTAAAAGTCCCCGAATCATTCCTAAAAGACATTGCCGACACCGACGAGCGTCCGCGCACCGAAACAGAAGGTAACTGGTTATTGAGTATTTTGCGTATTCCGGTATTCAATCAAGATCAGCAAAAAGGTTTGCCTTATAGCACTGTCCCTATAGGCATCATTACCAACAATGAAGTTGTAGTTTCGGTATGCTACCACGACACCGAGCTGATTCCAGATTTCATTGAACATACTCGTCGCAAAGGCATATGCGTTCGCAACCGGTTAGATCTCATCTTACGCTTGATTTACTCATCGGCTGTGTGGTTTTTGAAATACCTAAAACAAATCAACATTGATATTTCGGCAGCCGAAAAAGAGTTAGAAAAGAGTATTCGAAATGAAGACCTTTTGCGCTTGATGCGTTTGCAGAAGACATTGGTTTACTTCAACACGTCGATTAGAGGCAATGAAATGATGGTAGGCAAACTAAAGACTATCTTTCAAGAAACAAACTTCTGGGATGATGAGTTGGCCGAAGATGTGGTTATCGAATTAAAACAAGCCTTTAGCACCGTAAACATCTACAGCGACATTTTGACGGGCACGATGGATGCTTTCGCTTCAATCATATCCAACAATGTGAATACCATCATGAAACGCATGACTAGTTTATCCATCATACTGATGCTTCCTACATTGATAGCTAGCTTTTATGGTATGAACGTAGATATACATATTGAGAATATGCCTCATGCGTTTATATACATTGTATTAGTCTCCTTCTGCTTATCGGGCTTAGCCTTTGCAGTATTCAAAAAGATAAAGTGGTTTTAACAACCACTTTTTTTTGTTTTTACACATACATTAAAAAGCAGTTATTTAGCGAAGTAACTAATATTTAGCACTTTATTATTTGTAGTCAAAATACCAATTGTTTATATTTGCAAAAATATACTATTATAATTAAACAAATATAAGCTACATGAGACCAAAACACTACTTATTTACCAGCACATTCTTAGTGGCTTTGTTAATCATTGGAAACTCGTGCATAGATCACGATTATGATTTAACTAAGAATATTGACCTGACCATCTCTGTAGGTGGTAGTGAGTTTGCCATTCCGGGGGGCAAAACCGAGGAAATAAAACTCAGTAAGATATTAAAGGTTGAGGAGGGAAATTTAGTTAAAATAGACCCTGCCACGGGAAACTATTACCTACTACAAACCGGTGATCCTAGCACTACTTTAGTTGATATTCCAGGGTTCAACATCCCCAAGCCTTCTATTTCGCCTATTGAGCGGGAGTTATCTTTCGA
This sequence comes from Bacteroides sp. UBA7335, assembly GCA_002471185.1. Classification (GTDB taxonomy): domain Bacteria; phylum Bacteroidota; class Bacteroidia; order Bacteroidales; family Bacteroidaceae; genus Bacteroides. The sequence continues at coordinate 4,256 of DKPL01000040.1, read as the reverse complement.
CAATACCAGCATGCGTGTAGCAGGCCGAGAACTAACTACCAACATAGGAGACAATGCGAAAACAAGCTTCCAGCTTACTGCTACATTGCCCAAAGAAATTATTTCGCTATCGCAGGTTTACCTAGATGCTAACCTTTCTATCCGAATGAGCTTCAACAGTAATGCAGTGAATAAGCTTAATTTAAAGAAAATCACGTTCAATCTACCCCACTATGTGGTATCTACCGACCTTGTTGATGGTTCGAAAGTTATTGAAAATCAGATTTTAAATAAAGGCGGAAGTTTTGTTACAAACATAGTCATTCAGTCGTTATTAATCACTCCGGATAAATTAATCAGTAATCCCGATGGCACTTTATCGCTTATCATCGAAGGCGAAATTGTGTTGAGCGGTACAGTGAGCATCAACGAAGATGATATCAGCGCGGGAACAACAACAGTTAGCGCAAGTTTGGCCACTGATATAACTTTTGAGAACATCGACCCAACGAGTGTTACCGGTGTTGTCAACCCCGAAATCAACGTTAACATCGCTCCCGTACAGTTGAACAACTTGCCCGACTATCTATCAAACGAAGAGGTAAAACTAGATATAACAAACCCGATGGTTCTGTTTGACATCAACAATGAAACCCCGGTAGCTGCCACCATCAAAGGCAATCTTGTTTCGACCTACCAAGGCAACTATAACGATGTGACTGTTCCGTTTGCTATCCCCGAGATTAAAGGTGAAGCAAATCAAGCCTTTTGTTTATCGCCCATCAACCCTAGCTTAAACAACACACAGTGGATTGAGGTGAGCACGCTTCCTAACCTAATCACGCGTATCCCTCACGAGATTCAGGTAGATGTAAAGGCCAACGCAATACAAAAAGAAACCACCATTGCGCTAAACACAGATTATACCATCACTACCAATTATAGCGTAAATGTGCCTTTTGCCTTTGGCGATAAGATGACTATTGTATACACCGATACCATGAGCGGTTGGCACGAAGACATCAAGAAGTATTCGGTGAAAAAGATTATAGCAACGGGCTATGCCATCAATAAGATTCCGTTGAACCTCAATTTGACAGCAGTGGCAGTAAGAGTGAATAGCACAGGAGAACTGGAAGAACTACCCGGTGTAACTGCTACGGTAAAGGTAGAAGGAGTTGAAAACAATATTATCCCATCGGGAGATATAACCGCAGGCACCAAAGTTCCGGTTAAGGTAGAGATTACCGATGTTACTCCGGGAGCTATCAAGCAACTTGACGGATTGATACTAAATGCAGTAGCAGACTCGAAGGGAGTGAACGAAGGCATTTTGAATGAGAATCAAACGTTTCAGCTTACCGACGTAAGACTGAAAGTTCCCGGTGGTTTAACCATTGATCTAAACGATTAATAATCAGAAAAAAACGTATGACAATGAAGCACAATATAGTAAAAAGTATGATTGTTGCACTGGCTCTTGGCAGTGCAACACTGGCCTCGGCACAAACGCTACGTTCGAGCTACTTTATGGAGGGGATGAACTACCGACATCAACTCAATCCCGCTTTTGCTCCAGAAAGCAGTTACCTCAACCTCCCTTTCTTTGTGTTGGGTAACTTCAACGTAGGGTTGCAAGGCAATATAGGAGTAAACGACTTTCTTTATAAATACAATCAGAATGGGTATAACCTAACCACCTTTATGAATCCCATGGTGGGCAATGCTGAGTTTTTAGACAATCTGCACAAGCACAATCATCTCAACACGAGCGTGAGTGTGCCCGTTATCTCTTTCGGTTTTTATAAGTGGAATGGATTCAATACCTTCGATATCGGAGTTCGTTCGAACACCTCCATCAGCTTGCCCTATGGATTATTCGACTTTATGAAGACAGGAATGAGCGACGAGGCTGGTACTTACTACAACGCAAAAGATGTGGCTGTGCGCTCTAACAACTATGTAGAGATAGCGTTAGGCCATTCGCACATCATCAACAAAGATCTTACCATCGGAGGTAAATTTAAGTTTTTGGTAGGCGCAGGCAATGTCAATGCACGCATCAAGAACATGGACATCTATATGTCGGGCGACAAATGGGACATCTATGCAGATGGCTACATGGAGGGTTCGCTCAAGGGAGGCGAATTTAAAACCAAAGAGCCCAATGATAAAGGGCAGCGCGAAGTAGATGGATTTAAAGTTAAGAATGCCGGTGTAGGTGGTTTTGGTGTAGCTGTCGACTTGGGTGCAGTGTACAAGATGGATGACTATGTAGAGGGACTATCGCTATCGGCAGCACTCCTCGACCTGGGTTTTATCTGTTGGAACAATGCCTTGCGTGCCAATATGATGAACAGTTACACCTTCGAAGGATTTAAACACCCCGTGGCTGTTGATCCGGAAGATGGCGATCCGGGCGACATCAACGACCAGTTAGACCAAATTGGCGATGACTTGAAAGATTTTTATAGATTTTACGAAGATAAGTCGGTGAGCAAACGTACCACCAAACTAGCTACTACCATGAATATAGGCGCCGAGTATGTGCTGCCCTACTACAAAAACCTAAAGTTCGGCTTGCTCTCTACCACCTATTTCAACAAGCCTTTCACTTGGACAGAGGCTCGCATATCGGCCAATGTAGCACCTTTAAGCTGGTTTGAAGCTTCGGTAAACTATGGCATCAGCAGTTTTGGTTCGTCGCTGGGATGGGTACTAAACTTTCATCCCAACGGGTTCAACTTCTTCATAGGCAGCGACCACATGATAACCAAAGTAACGCCTCAGTACGTGCCCGTGGGCAATGCCAACATGAATGTATGTTTAGGGTTCAACATCACATGGGGAAAAAATAAAACCAAAGAAGCCAAAAACACTACAATGCTAAAGACAATTGTTGGTTATTATTAAGCAACCGAAAAGTAAGTCGATGATAAGGAGTAACACCGTGTTGAGCAATAGCCTCACGGTGTTTTTTTGTGGGATAACCTTTGTTGCCATCCCATCCATACACAGGAAACCGGGTATGGAGGTCAGCCATATAGTCATCACGATAAGTTTTGGCCAAAACAGATGCAGCTGCAATAGAAAGGTACTTACCATCGCCTTTTATCACGGTAGTATGAGGTATATCTTGATATTTTTTGAATCGATTGCCATCAATCAATAGGTGTTCAGGACGCACCTTCAGCTGATCGACCGCCCTATGCATGGCCAAGAAAGAGGCATTTAAGATGTTGATCTCGTCAATCTCTTGAGGTGAAACAATACCTACCGCCCATGCCAAAGCTTCGCGTTCAATCACCTCACGCAGAGCATAGCGTTGTTTTTCGCTCAGCTGCTTTGAGTCATTGAGTAGTTCGTTCTTAAAATTGGGAGGCAATATTACCGCTGCGGCATACACAGCACCGGCCAAGCAACCACGACCGGCTTCATCACATCCGGCCTCTACAACTCCTTTATTGAGATAAGATAACAGCATCTTTATATCTATTACTAACTTGTGAATATTGAATACACTATTGTTACACAAAAAAATGTGATAAAACAAGGGTGTGCAAAGCTAACACATTCTGTGCATTGCAACAATGAATTGTAGTGAATAAATGTAAGAAGTGCTGCACTTGTTCGGTCGAACAAGTGCAGCACTAAAAAATAATAGAAGCTGTGCTTATTAAAGGAGATTCCGGAGGCTATTATAAAACATATAGCCTGATAATCATTATCATAAGTTGTAATTCACAATCAACAACAAGAAAACTTTATAACGACAATTGATATAAAAATCAACATTATAAGTTAACAATAAATAAAAGTAACCATAACTAACGAGATAAACAAGAAAAACGGAAAGTTTATTTGTTAGGAAAGAGTATTAATTATATTAATAAATATGCGTTTGGCTATAAACTCACTTGTAGATGACAAGTAAAGTGTAGCACAGTTTCAAGCTATTGAAACTTTAGTTCCAATGAACCGGAACTATGGTTCCAATAGCTTGGAACTAAGTTAAACAATAATAGCCACCAAATTTGGTATAAAAACTGAGTAAATCAGTGTTTTACATCAGTAGGCATAAAGTATATATCATAAAATAAAGAGAACAATGCTATAATTAAACTTAAAAACGCTGTAAATCAAAAATAAAGCGTACCTTTGCACCAGTGACAATAGGGTTCATTCTGAAATCTTCTTTGTGTTTATCTACTCCTACCCCCGCTTCCGATATGACCAGCTCATGCACCTGATCTGAAAAAATTTCCTTCCCCTCACAC
>DKPL01000032.1:18892-19140 GCA_002471185.1 Bacteroides sp. UBA7335 | reverse complement strand
AAGCCTCATTTAAAATCTCTTTTTGGAGCAAAAGACAATCTTTTAGCAATTATCGAAAGCAATGTAGCATCTACAATGAATGCTTTTGATGCAATTGAAGTGTTAGATAAAGTTATCGACAAGGAAGATAAGAAAGCTGAGAAACTTTCTAATGAAGAAATCTCTAAATACGATAAGTAACTTCTAACAAGATTGTAAAAGTCAAAAAAAAGTAATAAGGACGATATCTTAAAATGTCGTCCTTATTA
>DKPL01000032.1:18262-18723 GCA_002471185.1 Bacteroides sp. UBA7335 | reverse complement strand
GTTTTTTCTAGTGACTTCTTTATTATCTCCTTTTTGTAATTAATTAGTTTAAAGTATATGATTTATTCTTTGATATCTCTTATTTTTGCATCATATTAGGATAATAAACATAATATGAAAGAACTACTACATAAATCATTAGGCTTTATAGTCATTGCAATTGTACTTTACTCTTGCGCAAGCATTGGACGTCCCGATGGAGGAGTATATGATGAAACTCCACCTCGTTTTATCGGTAGTACGCCAGCGATTGGCGAATTAAACTATGCCAAAAAGAAACTCACTCTAGATTTTGATGAATACATTAAACTAGAGAAAGCCAATGAAAAAATCACAATATCCCCTCCTCAAGTGCAACAGCCTGAGATTAAAGCATCAGGCAAGAAGGTACAAATCAACCTACTCGATACTTTAAAACAAAATACAACTTATACCGTAGATTTTTCGGATGCAATTGTAGA
>DKPL01000032.1:0-18095 GCA_002471185.1 Bacteroides sp. UBA7335 | reverse complement strand
TCGGATGCAATTGTAGATAATAACGAAGGAAACCCTTTAGGCAATTTCACTTTTACTTTTTCTACGGGAAATGTTATCGACACTATGGAAGTTGCCGGAACATTGCTGAATGCCTCAAACTTAGAACCGATAAAAGGTATGATGGTAGGACTTCATTCCAACCTAGAAGACTCTGCCTTCACCAAGTTACCATTAGACCGTGTAGCCCGCACTGATAGTCGCGGAAAATTTAGAATAAAAGGAGTTGCTCCGGGCTCATATCGTATTTATGGACTTCAAGATGCTGACCAAAACTTTGCTTTCAGTCAAAAAAGCGAAGCATTGGCCTTCAGTGATTCATTGGTCATTCCTAGCTTTGAACAACGCATGCATTATGACACCCTTTGGGTAGACTCACTTACCATAGATACAATAGTAAGTCACAACTATACTCACTACCTGCCAGATGATTTGGTACTGCGCGCTTTTCAAGAAGAGATAAACACACAATATTTAATCAAAAATGAGCGTCTCACTCCAGAGAAGTTTACCTTTTATTTTGCAGCCAAGGCAGATACCTTGCCCACCTTAAAAGGACTTAATTTCGACGAAAACGATGCTTTTGTTATCGAAAGCAACCCTCGAAATGACACCATACAATATTGGATAAAAGATTCTTTGCTTTACAAACAAGACACATTGCGTTTAAGTCTCACTTATTTATATACCGACACACTCAACCAACTCATTCCTCGTACAGATACATTACGTCTAATCGCTAAAAATGTTAATAAACAACAACATTCTCCCAAAAAGAATAAAAAGAACAAAAACGAAGAGGAGGAAACCCCGCAAACAGTGTTTTTACAAGTAACGAGTAAAGCTTCATCGGCAATGGATGTGTATGACTATGTGTCATTTACATTTCCGGAGCCCATGACAACTATAGATACTTCGGCCATTCATTTAAGACTAAAAGTCGATACATTATGGAAAGAGGTACCTTTTGTGTTTGAACAGGATTCTGTTAACTTGAGGAAGTACAATTTATATTATGATTGGGACTTTAAACAAGAGTTTGAGTTATTGGTAGACTCAGCATCAATGTATGGGTTATATGGCCTGCACAACGATAAGATTAAGCAATCATTCAAAATTAAGAATGAAGAAGATTATAGCAGTATATTTTTCAATGTATCCGGTGCTACACCAAATGCTTTTGTAGAGTTATTGGATGGACAAGATAAGATGGTAAGAAGAGTAAAAGTAAAGGATGGGAATGCAGACTTTTACTTTCTTAATCCAGGCAAGTATGCCGCTAGATTAATAAATGACACAAACGGAAATGGAATATGGGATACTGGACTTTACGAAGAAAAGCGACAACCCGAAGAGGTATTCTATTATCCGCAACTGCTAGAGCCTAAAGCAAACTGGGAGTTGAATCAGGATTGGAATGTCAGGGCAACGCCATTAGATAAACAAAAGCCCGAAGAGCTTAAAAAACAAAAACCTGATGAAGAAAAAAAACGTAACAAGAACGAAAGCAGAGACAACAATCGTCGATAATCGACAAATTCTTTTGCTTACATTAATTATCGTTGTATTAGGATGCTTGCCTATTACAAGTAGTGCTCAATGCGCTAGAGTAAACAAGGCATTCAGTCCGGGCGAGTGTGTAACCTATAATCTCTATTTCAATTGGAAATTTATCTGGCTTAAGGCTGGTATTGCCACCTTGACTACCAATAGCACAACCTTTAAGGGCGAGCCATGCTACAATATAGAATTACTATCGGTTAGTAGTAAACGAGTCGATTTTTTCTTCAAGATGCGCGACACACTTACAAGTGTTATATCACAACGTTTAGAGCCACGTCATTACCGTAAAGGAGCTTTAGAGGGCAAACATTATTCGGTAGATCAAGCTTGGTTTAACTACAACAAGGGGTTGAGCATTGTAGAACAAACTCGCACTTATCAAGACGGGCAAGTGGTTGCTACGACCGACAGTAGTGCCCATTGTATATTCGACATGCTAAGCATTTTAGCACAAGCCCGATCGTACGATATCAGCTCGTACAAACCGGGTCAAAAACTTGAATTCTCGATGGTTACAGGAAAAGCTGTAGCACACGAGGAGTTAGTTTTTCAGGGAAAAGAGAATATAAAAGCCGACGACGGCAATACCTATAGATGTTTAGTGTTTACCTTTGTAGAGTATGGAGCTGTAACTCAAGGCAAACAACAAGGAGGAAAAGAAGTTGTGACTTTCTATGTTTCGGACGACCAAAATCACCTACCTATTCGACTCGATTTCTACTTAAATTTTGGTTCGGCCAAAGCATTCCTTAAAAACGTAAAGGGCAACCGCTACCCGCTTACTTCGATTGTGAGCAAAGGTTCTCCTTGTGATCAAGAGTAAAGGGGACTAGTTGCTCTTTACGGAATACACTCGATTCGAAGGTAGCAATCAATTCACCATCTTGATTGGTTATATCAACCTGATAACACCCGGTAGTTCGACCAATATATCTTTCGGTAGCTTCGGCGTATAAGGTGTCACCCACTCCACTACCACGAACAAAGGTGATATGCGACGATAGTGAGAAAGCAAGTTGTCCATGCGAATTGGCAGCCGCCGCCAATGCCAAATCAGCCAAAGTAAATATAGCGCCTCCTTGTGTGCGATTGCCCGCATTGAGGTGCTCTTTTTTTATCTCTAACCGGGCTTTACCATATCCCTCACGAATCTCAATCAGTTCTATGCCATTGTTCGTGGCAAACAAATCATGTTTAAAAAACTCTTGTGCTGTCATAGCATTAATTTATTTTATGGGTGTAAGTCAACTCAGACATTTACAAAATTGTATAATTATAGGTCAAAAACGTTCTTTTCGTTGCAAATGTACCAATTCTGTCTTTCAATTGGATGATTTAGGATAGTATATTAATTTATTGTATCCTATTTTTGCAAGTGTAAAATCAATTAATCGACTTATATAGCATTATTATGAAAACAATCTTAAATGTAGTCGGAGCTTCTTTGCTGATGCTTACAGCTTGTAGCACTCCCAAGTCAGCCGATGAAGCCTTCATTCGTGAAAACATTGAAAATGCTGTGGCGCAGCATACTATCCAAACCGATATCATAGAGCAATCGGGCAAAATACTAAATCCCCGTACTATTAAGGATGGTAAAATAGTATATGTACCGCTAGAAGATTGGTGTTCGGGATTCTTTCCTGGCAATATGTGGCTAACTTATGAGCTAACAGGTGATAAAAAATGGTTGCCATTGGCCGAAAAATACACAGAAGACCTTGACTCGGTAAAATACCTTAAATGGCATCATGATGTTGGCTTTATGATTGGCTGTAGCTACTTAAATGGCTATCGTTTTGCCGAAAAAGAAGAGTATAAAGATGTAATTGTAGAAGCCGCAAAATCATTGTCTACACGTTTTCGTCCGGGAGCAGGAGTTATACAATCATGGGATGCTGATAAAGGATGGCAAGGGACACGTGGATGGATGTGTCCGGTAATCATTGACAATATGATGAATCTTGAACTTTTATTTGAGGCAACCAATCTAACAGGTGACTCTACCTTCTACAACATTGCAGTGAAGCATGCAGATACCACTTTGAAGCACCAGTTCCGCGATGACAACAGTAGTTATCATGTAATCGATTATAACCCACAAACAGGAGAAGTTCGCCACAAACATACAGCTCAAGGCTATGCACACGAGTCGGCATGGGCGCGTGGACAAGCTTGGGGACTTTATGGTTATACTGTTTGCTATCGCTATACTAAAGATAAAAAGTATTTAGATATGGCTCAAAATATCTATAATTTCATCTTTAATAACAAAAACCTTCCTGAAGATTTAGTTCCTTATTGGGATTATGATGCTCCAAACATACCTAATGAGCCTCGCGATGTTTCATCGGCAGCTTGTACGGCTTCTGCTTTATACGAGCTAAATGGTTACTTGCCTAATAATGGTTATAAAAAGGTAGCAGATGAAATTATGGTAAACTTATCATCTCCGGCATATCGTGCAGAGGTAGGAACAAATGGAAACTTCATCTTGATGCACTCGGTAGGAAGTATTCCTCACAATGCAGAAATTGATGTACCTCTTAACTATGCAGACTATTACTTCTTGGAGGCATTGATGCGTAAACGCAATATTGAAAATAACAACTGTTTTTCTACTAACTGCTTGACACAAAAATAAAATGAATCGTTCAGTCAATTTATTAATCAGTGGACTAGGATTGTGTTGTTTGCCTGGGTGTAATACACCCAAGCAAACAGCCGTTTTAGAGCAACCCAATGTAATCTATATATTCCCCGATCAATATCGCAATTCAGCTTTTGGTTTTTGGGGACAAGAGGGTTTCAAAGAGCAAGTCAACTTTAAGAATGACCCTGTAAGTACCCCCAATTTAGATGCTTTTGCACGCGAATCGGTGGTGTTAACTTCGGCTCAAAGCAACTGTCCGCTTAGTAGCCCCCACCGCGGTATGTTGTTCACAGGAATGTATGCCAACAAGAGTGGCGTACCGTTAAACTGCAACTCTACGCGTCCCATCAGCTCGTTGCGCCAAGATGCCGAGTGCGTGAGCGACGTGTTTAGCAAAGCCGGGTACGACTGTGCCTACTTTGGCAAATTACACTTAGACTATCCTACTCCCAACGATCCTGAGCGTCCGGGGCAGTATGTAGAAGATCGTATGCCTGCATGGGATGCCTATACACCTGCCGAGCGCAGACATGGTTTCAACTACTGGTACTCATACGGCACATTCGACGAACATAAGAATCCACATTATTGGGATACTAATGGTAAAAAGCATGAGCCACGTGAGTGGTCGCCACAACACGAGGCAGACAAAGTGGTGGCTTATTTGAAAAATAAAGATAACGTACGCGATACTTCTAAACCATTCTTTATGATGGTGAGCATGAATCCACCACACAGTCCTTATCGCTCGTTCGATGACTGTATGGAAGAAGATTATAATCTCTACAAAGATTTATCACTAGATAGTTTGCTCGTTCGGCCTAATGCAGATGCAGCTATGAAAAAGGCTGAATGTACACGCTACTACTTTGCTTCGGTAACCGGAGTAGACCGTGCTGTAGGACAAATACTTCAAACGCTTAAAGAGATGGGGTTGGATAAGAATACAATTGTTGTATTCTCTTCGGACCATGGCGAAACCATGTGTAGCCAAGGCATAGACGACCCAAAGAATACTCCTTATGTAGAGTCTATGAATGTACCTTTTATGGTTCGTTACCCCGAGAAAATTGCTCCGCGTGTAGATGACTTAATGATTTCTACACCTGACGTGATGCCTACTCTTTTGGGACTATGCGGATTAGAAGAGAGCATTCCTGCCGAAGTTCAAGGACGCAACTTTGCACCGTTATTCTATAACGCAGAGGCCAGTGTAGCTCGTCCTTCGGGAGCGCTTTACATACAAAACATGGATGGCAAGAAGGTAGATGGACAAGTAGTAAGTTACTTCCCGGCAGCTCGCGGGTTTAAAACCGATCGATACACCATCGCATTATATATTGATCGCGACACTCAAAAGCTAAAACGTGCTTTACTATTTGATGACGTAAACGACCCTTATCAGATGAACAATCTGCCATTGGAAGAAAACAAAGAGATAGTGGTGCAACTGTGCGCTCAGCTGGGAGCTACTTTGAAAGAGATAGAAGACCCTTGGTACACCGAAAAGATACTTTCGGATATGATAACCTATTAGTGCTATAATAGTTTTTTTGCGCGAAAGGTCGCCCGGCAATTGCCTGGGCGACCTTTCATTTTTTATACACTGTATATCGGTACGTTATCTCTTATTTATTCAAACGCCACTCAAACCCATCTTTGGTATCTTTAATTTCGAAACCTAGCGCAGTGAGTTCATTGCGAATCATGTCTGAAGTTGCCCAGTCTTTGTTGGCTTTGGCTTTCACACGTTGCTCCAATAGCATATCTACCACACGCCCGTATGCAGCTTCGCGACCATCAGACGAGCCAAGTTCTTCTTGGAGTCCTAAGATGTCATAACAGAATAAATGGAATACCTCTTTTAATTCTTTCAAATCGGCTTCAGAGATGGTGTTATTGCCTGCAATGATATTATTAATCATTTTAGCTCCATCAAATAGGTGAGCAATCACGATAGGTGTATTCATATCATCGTTCATGGCTTCGTAGCATTTTGCACGCAATGAAGACACATCAACATCCGATGTGGCCGATGGTTTGATTTTCTCTAAACCATCAATGGCTTCCATCATACGTTGCAATCCTCTTTCTGAAGCTTGCAGTGCCTCGTTGCTGAAGTCTACCGTGCTACGGTAGTGTGCTTGTAGGATGAAGAAACGAATGGTCATTGGCGTGTAAGCTTGTGCCAACAACTTGTGTGAACCCTGGAAGAACTCATCTAAGGTGATAAAGTTTCCCAACGATTTACCCATTTTTGTACCATTAATGGTTATCATGTTGTTGTGCATCCAGTAGTGTACCATATCATCACCTTGCGAAGCTACCGATTGAGCAATTTCGCACTCATGATGTGGGAATACAAGATCCATTCCGCCTCCATGAATATCAAAGTGTTCGCCTAAGTACTTGCGTCCCATAGCGGTACATTCGGCATGCCATCCCGGAAAACCATCGCTCCAAGGCGAAGGCCAACGCATGATGTGTTCGGGTTGTGCTTTCTTCCAAAGAGCAAAATCGGCAGGATTGCGTTTTTCGCTTTGTCCGTCGAGTTCGCGGGTGGTGTTGAGCACATCGTCAAGGTTGCGTCCCGACAATTTGCCATAGTGATGGTCATTGTTATACTTCACCACATCAAAATAAACAGAGCCTTGGCTTTCGTAAGCATAGCCATTGTCGAGGATACGCTGCACCAACTCTATCTGCTCGATGATGTGTCCCGAAGCGTGAGGTTCGATGCTGGGCGAAAGCACATTCAATGCTTCCATCGCTTTGTGATAGCGATTTAAGTAGTACTGCACCACTTCCATCGGTTCAACCTGATCTAAGCGTGCTTTCTTCGCAATTTTATCTTCGCCTTCGTCGGCATCGTGCTCTAAATGGCCCACATCGGTAATGTTGCGCACATAGCGTACTTTATAACCAATGTGAGTAAGATAACGAAATAATACGTCGAAGGTGATTGCTGGTCGTGCATGCCCTAAATGCGCATCGCCATACACGGTAGGTCCGCAGACGTACATGCCGACATTGGGCGCGTGAAGCGGCACGAACAACTCTTTCTTCCTATGTAGAGTGTTGTAAACGGTCAGTTGTTGTTCCATAACATTCGCACTTTTATGTTATTAAATAGAATGTGCAAAATTAGAATAAAATCTTGATATATCCCGTTGTCCGACAAAAAATTAGCACTCCATAAGTGGTTGTTGGGGTATGCAAGAGCTTCTTGCACTGCAAACACGGATGAGCACTGTATAAATGCCTCGATAAATGTATCGAAATATTACATAGGCAGCAGTCACTGAGTCAAGCAAGCTGAGCAGAAAAAGACTAATAAACAATGCGTCTACAAGCCCCACAGAGCCGGTTTGGTAGGAAAGGTTATCCACCATGGTGGAAAAGGATGCGCACCGTGGTGGAAAAGGATGCGCACCAGGGTGGAAAAGGATGCGCAGCAATCGCATCAACACGGGGGCAGAAATAGCAATGTAAGGCTGTAAAATATTAGTGATGGCAGCCCATCAAACGGTTTTTAATTAATAGCCTGATTGATATCAATCAAAAACAGCTATCTTTATGGCAAAATTAAAAAGAGAGTGACATGGCACATCGTTTAAACACAAATAGGCAGTTTATGATTGGGAACGGCATCCTTGCTTTTGCCGTGATTATTGTGGTGGTAATCTTTGTATATATGAGTCTACGTGCAGGTGCAGGAAAACAAGCGGTACGCAATTATCAAGAGGTATACACCATCTGCTTAGTGAAAGGGTTTGCAGGCGAACCCGTAGAGGTACACATCAACGATAGTGTAATCTACAACAATGTGGTGAGCGACGAGCCGCTTACGATCGAGGTGAAACGTTTTGCCGAAGAGAGTGCACTGCTGATTGTAGATAAAGAGACAGAGGGTGTGTCAACTTTCAATTTGAGCGAAATGGGCGGTACATATCGCTTTGCCAAAGATAATGAAGGGGTGAAACTCTTAGCTCAATAGTTTTTATTATAAATTCAACAGCAACTTATAGGGCTGTTTTGTATTGCTTCAACTCGTTGCGCAGTGCAATGGCCCTATTGTCGGTGAGTTTATTGAGTAGTTTCCAAAATTCATCGCCATGATTCATTTGGCGAGTGTGACTTAACTCGTGTAGCAACACATAGTCTATAAGGTGCTTGGGCAACAACATCAGATAGTACGAGAGGTTAATGGCTTTGCTCGATGAGCAACTTCCCCAACGACCTTGACTGCTGTTTATCTTTACCGACTTATAGGGCAGGTTGTGTGTCTTCGAGAGCATATAGAGCCGTTGTGGCAATATAATCTTGGCATTTCGGCGCAGAGCTTCGGCAATGACCTTCTGTAACCATTCTTGCAGCTTATCATCATCAAAATTAACATTGGCAGGACAAACGATTTGTGTTTCGCCCAACTCAGAGTGAGCTAAAAAACGATCACGAGTGCCGGGCAGTAACGATAACTTAAAGTAATCGGCCTCGATGCGGTAGTTCAAATCGATAGCGTGAGTCGATATGCGCTCTTTCATGGCTTGCAACTTAGGACGCAACTTTTCGATGGCAGAAAGTACTTCAGCAGAGCGTATGCCGTGTGGAATAGTGACATAAATAGCATCGGATTTTCCCCGAAAAGTGAGCTTTCGAGCACGTGTGCTTACTTTCACCACAATATCTCCTAAATACTTATCTTTAATCACCTGTTCCATCTTCTCAACGCAGTTTTGTAGTGCAAAGAAACAAAATCTGAGAAAATTAATGGCAACTCTGCAACCTTTTAAACGGTTGTTTCGTCTAATTAACAAGAAACCATTAAAAACTAAAGTATATGAAACAGATTGTCCGAATCATAATAGTAACCCTAGTTAGTCTATTTACTTGGGTTAGTGCTAAAGCTAAAAATACCACCGATGATTTTGAGAACAATAAATCCATCACTCGCTCTTATCAAATGAGGGGATTTGAAGGGGTAAAGGTAAACACAGTTGCAAAAGTAACTTTTACTCAGAGCAAAGACAACTCTAACAGCCTAACTATCAAAGGCAAGGAGGAATTGATCAATAAGCTAAAAGTATATGTAAAGGATGGTGTGCTATGTATCGACGAGGGAAGAAAAGTCAAAAAAGGAGATGATATATTAGTGATTAATGTTTCGGCTCCAAACCTCAACTACATCAACATAGACGGAGTGGGTGGGTTTAGTGTAAACACAGGACTCAATGTGAACACACTAAAGGTTATAAACAATGGTGTGGGAAATGTGAGTATCAAAGATTTGGAGTGCGAAAACCTACAAGTGACTTCAAACGGTGTGGGAAGCATAAACCTAAGCGGAAAGGCAGACAACACCTCGTTGAAACTGAATGGTGTAGGAAGCATAAACTCTGGCGATTTGAAGTGTAAAACTGTAAAGGCTATATCAAGCGGTGTAGGAAGCATCACTTGCTATGCCACAGACGCTATTGACGCTTCGCTAAATGGTATAGGAAGTATCAACTATAAAGGAAAACCGAGCATCAAAAACATGAAACGAGATGGTATCGGGAAAATAAAGAATATCTAAAATTCTCTCTTAAAGATAAAAGGCAGTCGTAGGGCTAGCCTTACAAAAAGAAGGTACTGTGAAGTTATCTTCTTTTTTTGTTTATAATCTTGTGCTCCAAAAAAGATACCTGATTTCTAAAAGGTGGACTTTATGATTATTTATTGAACTGAAAAAGATATATTTGCAGCGATGACACACCATTAACACAATACTTATGAGATTCACACTATCATTTATGCTAAGCTTGCTGCTTGTATCAATCAATGTGCAGGCGGTAGACATTCCCAAAGGGACCTTCTATTTCGACAACTCAAAAACACAATACAACCACGTAAAGTTTGTATATGGAAGTGATGCAAACTGCGAAACCTATGTGGTGAGTATGACCAAAGAGTCTGATACTACCTGGAAGCTGACAATGCTCGAAGCAGCAATCAAGATGTATCGATATACCTTTGCCAACACTACTCTACCCGATGGCAAGATGGCCCAAAGCTTCAGCAGCGTGAAGGATGACATCAGCCTCAGCAGAAAAGAATATCGCACTGCAACCACTGATGCTACTATCACACTGGGCTATACCTATACGCCTACAAGTGGCAACAACTGGGCACAAGGTGCATGGATGTTCAAATCGGATAATACAGTTCCATACTCATCGACGTTGCCTGTGCTCTACATCAACACGGAGGACAAAAAACCAATAACATCGAAAGAGGAGTATCTTACAGCAAGTTATTACCTGGACAATATGGGGGTCGAGGGGTACGACTCTTTTGGCACGGCAGAAGCACCGCTTACACTACAGATAAAAGGTAGGGGCAATTACACTTGGATAGGATTCGACAAAAAACCATATAGACTGAAGCTTAGTGCATCGGCGGCACTGCTC
Source organism: Bacteroides sp. UBA7335 (assembly GCA_002471185.1). Taxonomy (GTDB): domain Bacteria; phylum Bacteroidota; class Bacteroidia; order Bacteroidales; family Bacteroidaceae; genus Bacteroides. Next base: position 7,412 of record DKPL01000032.1, on the reverse strand, counting down.
AACATGAAGGCAAGCAAACACTTTGTGCTATTGGCTCACGCTGATGACAATATGGCTTTCTTGCGCAACACGGTGGGGTTTGAGTTAAGTCGTTTGTTAGGATTACCATACACTCCCGCACAACAGCCGGTGGAGGTGATGCTAAATGGAAGCTATATTGGTTTGTATCTGCTAACCGAAAACATTAGAGTAGATGCCGACCGAGTAAACATTAGCAAACAAGCCGACAATGCTACCGATGCCGAAGCCATAACGGGTGGATGGTTGGTAGAGATTGACAACTACGATGATCCGGCACAGATAAAGATTACAGAAGGCAATGGGGCAATCATCCGATTTACCTACAAGACTCCGGAAGCTTTATCAACTGAGCAAACTAAATACCTGACTCAGCAAGTTACAACCATGAATGAAGCCATTTATTCTACCAATAAAAATAGTACAGCGTGGGAAAACCATATCGATATAAACACGCTGGTCAGGTTCTACTTGGTGCAAGAGTTGATGGATAATGCCGAATCTTTTCATGGGAGTTGTTATCTGTACAAAGATAAAGGAGTTGATCAATGGTTCTTTGGTCCGGTGTGGGATTTTGGAAACTCTTTTCGCAGAGGTACAGATAAGTTTATCTATACCGATTCTCCTTTTGGACAGACTTGGATTGGAGAGATTGCCAAATATCCTCGCTTTCAGGCAGAGGTGAAAAGATTATGGAAGGAGTTCAAAGGAAATCAATATCCACAACTAGCTTCGTTTGTCGATAATTTCACAAACCAGATATCAGTAGCAGCGCAATATGATGCTCAGCGCTGGCCACAATATGGCAATGCCAATGTATCCGACGGTAAGAATAGCATGATGAGCTATTTAAATCGAAAAAGCAACTGGCTGGTGCAGCAATGGGGCGAAGGAGTGACAGGCTTTGAGGAAGTGATGGACGGAAGCAAGATAATAGTAAGCAGCAACGTAGCAGGTGCAATAAGTGTATGCAGCAAACAAAAACTCAATACCATTAGAGTTTGCAACCTAAAAGGAGAAATAGTAGTTGAGGCTACCCCCAATGCAACAGAGTATGACATGACAGTAGCTCCGGGAGTATATATCGTATTGACAACAACTGAAGATGGAACGATAGCCCACCAGAAGATATGGGTAAAGTAAGAATAAGAGCAATAAACGGAACATTTAATGCTGCGGATATACAATAAAAAAGGCTACTGCTCACGCAGTAGCCGATCTATTTAGTTAGTTTATGGTTTTGAGAGAATTGAAACTTCAACGTCTCAAGATGTTTTAATAAGCACACTAACTATTGTATATGTTTTAAAGCAAATGAAATTTTTTACATTAAGAGGTTTTCTCTCTTCTTACCGACTCAGCCAATTTAGAAATAAACTTTGCATTCATCTTACCGGTAAAATTAATTAAAGCAAAACCATCGTTTTGATGTATCAACATCACTAATTCAATAATTGTATCACGCTTTTTGCGTACTACAATCTGGAAATTTCCCGAAGTATCGTTGAAGGAAAGAAAAGGTTCAAACAACTTTGAGTTTCTTTCAATCACCTCCAATGCTCTATCGTAATAATGTTGACCATTTATTGGCGAAGTACACATCTGCATACTCTTCAACTCCGAGATTATCTCTAATATATCATCATCCTTGTCCGATTCATTATTCAGAATCTCTTGCATCATCTTCGGACTGATAGTAACACAAGTCAAAACAGAGTCATTTTCGTTGTTATTACGAAAACGAGAAGCAAAATCTTGTGCCATTGAGACTGATGATAAAACAGAAAATATCCCAATCAATAAAAGCACTCTCATCATTCGGTTATTCCCTCCATCTCGTTCAATCTCAAGCTATCTACAAGTTGCAGATCTTTCGATTTGTTAAGGCCCTCAGAAATAATCATCAATGCTGAAGATACTTTCTGATAGGCTGCTTCAGAATTATCATAAGTATCTACATAATTATCATAGTTATATTCGGTAGTACGATCGGATAAGAGCGAATGTTGAATAACATTGCCTACCATCACTACAAATACAACAACCGCAGCAGCTTTAAATAAAGGAGCAAAACGCGCCATTATGGTCAATCGTTTAGCCTTTACCACCGTAGGTTCTACAATTGCAAGCATACGTTTATCAAAAGCTTCGTCAAGACCGATTTCACGTTGAGTATCTTGATAAACAAACAACTCTTTATAACGAAGCAGATGTTGGGGAATCTCCTGGTTTACGAAAAACAATCGAAGAGTTTGTTCCTCTTCAAGAGTTGTTTCACATTGCCAATAGCGCTCCAGCAATTGCTCTATTTGCTTATAATCCATAACCATCTATTTCTAAATACCATTGTTTCACTTTCTGCCGAGCACGAAACAGATTAACTTTCACTTGTTCTTCTGTAATGTGCAAAACAGCAGCAATCTCTTTATAATTCTTACCCTCAATATCACGCAAATGTATAATTAAGCGTTGTTTATCGGGTAAACGGTTCATCAATTGATGAATAAGACTTAAACGTTCATTCTCTATCAACAAATCTTGTGGATTTGACGTATCGTGAGTAAGTTCGCTTTCTGATGGAAGTTCTTGTGTTTGATTATCTTTTTTATCCATTCTATCAATAGCAAGATTCTTAGTAATAACTAATGAATAGGCTTCGATAGAGGCCAAGCTACCCCATTCGCTACGTTTATCCCAAATCCGTATAAGAGCGTCTTGTACAACATCTTCAGCTTCGGCTCTGTTGAGCGTGATGCGCATTGCCAACCGAAAAAGTTTATCTTTCAAAGGCAATATATCATTGCGAAAACTGATTTCTTGCATCTCTATTAATATTGACGGATAAGTAAACCGAAAGTTACAGTGACTTTGTTCTTTTTTTTATTTTATTTTCGGACATGTGTACCACCCAACCCACAAACATCTGTAGAAGAGGTTATTACAACTTCACCTACACCGGCAGAAATAGCATCAAAAGAGTTCTCAAGTTTAGGAATCATTCCTCCTTGTATAATGTTGGAAGCAACGTATTGCTTAAATTCTTCGGGATTGATAGACGAGATCACGCTATCATCATCGTTCTCATCGCGCAACACACCATTCTTCTCAAAACAGAACACCAGCTTCACATCGAAGTGGGCTGCCAAAGCTTTGGCAGTTTCGCCGGCAATGGTATCGGCATTGGTATTGAGAATATTTCCATTGCCATCGTGAGTGAGCGGAGCCATGATGGGCACAATATTGGCTTGAATAAGAGTGGACAAGCAATCGCCTCCTACCTTCTTTACATCACCCACATAACCGTAATCAACCTCTTTTACAGGTCGCTTGGCCGAACGAATCACATCCATATCAGCACCGGTAAGTCCTAAAGCATTGACTCCGCGTGCTTGCAAACCCGCCACAATACTTTTGTTGACTAATCCTCCATATACCATTGTAACAACCTTTAAGGTCTCTTTATCGGTAATGCGACGTCCGTTTACCATTTGGCTCTCTATGCCCAACAATGCAGCTATCTTGGTAGCCGAGCGACCACCGCCATGTACCAACACTTTATAGCCTTCGATTGTAGCGAAGTCGTCAAGTAGCTTTGCCAAAGAGGCCTCTTCTTCTACAATCTTGCCCCCCACCTTTACAACAGTAACTTTCTCTTTCATAATGCTTTAATACAATATTACAATTTATAAAAACAAAAAAGTGACAGGCCGAACATAGACAGTTCAACCTATCACTCTATTTTATGCGATTTTAATAAATAAGCTCGTAAAACCGGATAAACTATTCGAGATAGGTATAGCCATAAAGACCCGAACGATAGTTAGAAAGAAACTCTTTTCCCTCTTCAAGAGAAATCTTACCTTCTTTTACCGATTTCGTTACCCATGTCTCTAATGTACGCACCAGTTTTTTCGGATTATATTGCACATAATCCAATACTTCTGCTACGGTTTCTCCGTCGATAATTTGCTCAATATTATACCCTTTATCGCTCACCGAAACGTGCACGGCATTGGTGTCGCCAAACAGATTGTGCATATCGCCCAAGATTTCTTGGTATGCACCGACTAGAAATACGGCTACATAGTAAGGCTCTTTACCTTTTAAACTATGCACAGGCATATAATGAGCCACATTGCGAGTCGAGATAAAGTTGGCAATCTTACCATCCGAGTCGCAAGTGATATCTTGCAAAGTAGCCGAACGGTCAGGACGTTCGTCCAAACGCTGTATCGGCATAATAGGGAATATCTGGTCGATAGCCCAAGAGTCGGGCAACGATTGGAACAATGAGAAGTTACAGAAGTACTTATCAGCCAAAAGCTTAGACAAACCTCTAAACTCATCTGGAGCATGCTTCAATCCACCGGCAATCTGATTGATTTCGCGAGTGATAGACCAGTAAAGACGTTCAATTTGGGCACGTGTTCTTAAATCGACAATACCATGACTGAATAAATCAAGGGCTTCTTCGCGTATTTGTTGGGCATCATGCCAAGCTTCCAACATCTTATTCTGATTCAAAGAGTCCCAAATGCCATAAAGTTCTTGTACCAATTCGTGTGCATCCGGACCTATCTCTTCATCATCGGCCCATTGTGGCACTGTGGTAGTTTCGAGTACTTCAAACACCAATACAGAGTGATGCGCTGTCAACGCACGCCCACTTTCGGTAATGATATTGGGGTGAGGAATATTATTTTTATCGCTGGCATCAACCAAAGTAGAAATAGAGTCATTTACATACTCTTGAATAGAGTAGTTTACACTACTTTCGCTACTTGATGAACGTGTTCCATCATAGTCAACTCCTAAGCCGCCACCAATGTCGACAAACTCAACATTGAAGCCCATTGAGTGAAGTTGCACATAGAATTGTGATGCCTCACGAAGTGCAGTCTTAATACGGCGAATTTTAGTAACTTGACTACCAATATGGAAATGGATTAATTTTAAGCAATCTTTCATGCCTTTCGATTCCATAAATGCCAATGCCTCAAGAAGTTCACTCGAAGTTAAACCAAACTTGCTAGCATCGCCTCCAGAATCTTCCCACTTACCGCTACCCGATGAAGCCAGCTTGATACGAATACCAATATTTGGCATTACGTTAAGTTGCTTCGCCATTTTAGCAATTAGTTTCAGCTCGTTTAGCTTTTCTACGACCAAGAAGATGCGTTTACCCATTTTTTGCGCCAAGAGTGCCAACTCAATGTAGCTTTCGTCTTTATATCCGTTACATATAATAAGCGAATCTGAATCTGTATTAATGGCAATTACAGCATGAAGTTCGGGTTTAGAACCCGCTTCCAATCCAAGATTAAACTTCTTACCATGACTGATAATCTCTTCGACTACCGGACGCATTTGATTTACCTTGATGGGGTAAATAATAAAGTTTTGGGCTTTGTACCCATACTCTTCAGAGGCCTGTTTGAAGCACGATGCAGTTTTCTCAATCCTATTGTCGAGGATATCGGGAAAACGCAGCAGCACAGGAGTAGATACATCACGCAATTGCAATTCATCGACCAGAACTTTCAAATCGACAGCAGCGCCATCTTTGCGTGGAGTAACAACTACATGACCCTTGTCATTGATACCAAAGTACGAAGTGCCCCAACCCGTGATGTTGTATAGCTCTTCAGAATCTTCAATACGCCATTTTCTCATTTTTCGTTTTCAGTATTCTTTATGTATATAATAAGAGATAATTAGGACAAAAATAGACATAAATAAAGACGCATCTACTAATTAGACACGTTTTTTAACGAAACGGGGTAAATGTATTACGTTTCTGCATAAATATACATATATCAGTTGACAAATGAGCGAATAATAGTAACGGAAAAAGGCAGCCGATATAAATGAAGAAAAGATTTATTGAATAGATTGAGAAATGAGGGTAGACAAACGTTCAACAGCTTTATCAATCTGCCAGCGGTTATCGAGTTCGTCTGCATTAAAAATAAGTTTAGCACGATGATAAAAGTTTTTTCTTCCTTCGAGCGCCTCAACAATAAAGGTTTTCAACTCATCGTCTGTTTTATTTTGAAGAATAGGACGCTGCTGTTTAGCAACACGCAAACGTCTGAAAAGAACATCGGGATGAACATCTAAAAACACGGTAATGCCTTGACTATTCATAAACTCCATATTATCAAAAAAGCAAGGGGCTCCTCCACCGGTTGATACAACTATATTCTCGAAAGCGGCAACCTCATGAAGCACGCTACGCTCTAACTCGCGAAAGCCAACCTCACCTCTTTCTTTAAAGAGCTCACTAACCGATTTATGGAAACGCTCTTCGATATACCAATCTAAATCGACAAACGACACTCCAAGTTGTTTGGCAAGAATTTTACCCAATGTAGTTTTTCCTGCTCCCATATAACCGATAAGAAATATTCTAATCATTACTTATTTGCAAGTTTATTTCTACTACCTCGCACTATTGCACTACGTAGTTTATGTTTAACAAAGAAGTAGCCATCGCGATGGAAGAAATTGCATTTATGTCGATCCAGATAAGAAGATATTTCACTTTTATCATCTTTACGATGATATGTACAAATGGCAAAATCAAGATTCTTCGCTTCTTCAAATAGCTTTTCAGCACCGGCTAATACTTTTTGTTCTGCGCCTTCTACATCAATTTTCAAAAACAAATTATCCTTTGGTTTATCTTTCAGAAAATCATCTAGCGTGACGTGACACTCATCATTGCGCTCACTAACAAATTTTCTAATAATCATGGTTTTGTGCGACCATGGCTCAAAAGTAGCACAAAGAGCTTCTATCCAATTGGAATCACACTCAAATAGATAAATAAAATCAGCCAATTCAATCGCTTCTAATGAGGTTAACCCCTCAGCCGACCCAATATCAAGCACCGTTTTACCTCTAAACTCCTGCAAAGAGTCAACATAGCAATGTGCATGTTTCTTGTCTTGTTCAATCAGAAGTGCTTTATAGTTCTTCTCAATCTTATCAATTGGATAGTGACGAGGAAAGTATAACTTACGATTATTGCGATGCAAAACATAATATAGTCCGACCTTCTCGTCAATTTTAACCTCAATGGATGTCTTTATGTATTTGTATGCAAAATCATACGGATAGTGAGTATATCCATACTTTCTCTGAAAACGATAATAGGGTAGCTTTGGAGAACTAGGATCAAAAAGCTTTGTATAGACGCAAGGAATTGTGCCATACAGAAATCTTTTTATCTCGTTTATTATTGATGCCGCCATATATTTTGCGCAATATTATATTATAAAGTGTTCAAAAATATATAGAATTATGAATTAAAACAAACGTATAAGCGAAATAAACTATTATTTCTTAAGGATTTATTCATAATACAAGATCACTAGTGTCCCATTAAAATT
>DKPL01000080.1:15741-16112 GCA_002471185.1 Bacteroides sp. UBA7335 | reverse complement strand
GAAATGATTAGTACCTATATTAATATAGGTGGATTACAATTCAATCAGAACGATTTTGAGCCTGCACTTGAAAATATTAATAAAGCGCATCAATTGGCAGTTGAGCTAAAAGACTCTGCCAATATATCGCTGTGCCTGACTAATATTGGTAATGTATATTATAGAATGAACAAACCTGAGGCATTAGAATATCTTGAAAAAGCACTAGCCATTGGGAGTACATCGTTGCGGCATAAAGTCAATATAATAGTGAACATTGCAGCTATTTATTCTGACCGAGAAGATTTTGCAATGGCACACAAATACCTAAAAGATGCTGAAGAGATGGGACAAAAATCAGGTTCAATAGCACAATGTGCCGAAGCCTGGCA
>DKPL01000080.1:570-15567 GCA_002471185.1 Bacteroides sp. UBA7335 | reverse complement strand
GCACAATGTGCCGAAGCCTGGCAGACGATGGCTAAGGTATATCTGGCCCAAGAAAAATATGATCAGGCTATTGTATATGCCAATAAATCGCTCCATGTTGGTAAGAAGATATCATATTTGGAGATTATTAAAACCGGATATAAATACTTATCAATGGCCTATGCTTCGAGCAATAAATATAAGCAAGCCTATGAAAGTCATGTGGAGTTTAAAACTATAGCTGATAGTATATTTAATGAAAACAACATCAGACAGCTAACGCTTTTGGAAGCAACTTATAAACACGATAAAGAGAAAGAAGTATATGAGGCTGAAAGATTAAACAACGCATTAAAAATCAAAAATCAAAGATTATTTATTATCTTTCTTACACTAGCTATTATTTTGATTGGCATTCTGACTGTTTTTATTCATCGCGCTAGTCAATTAAAGAAAAAAGTATTGAAACTTGAGATAGATGCCATTAATCATGAGCTGGAGTATAGCCAAAAAGAGGTTGCTTCGGCAGCATTGAAGCTAGTACAAAGCTCGGAAAGCGATGCATATTGCATCAAAATGTTAGAAAGTATAGATACTAATACACTAGAAAATAACGACAAGGAAGTACGATCTCTGCTGAACTTCTATAAGAACAAATCGACCTATTCTAATTGGGAAGAGTTTGAAACTTTATTTTTAAAGGTAAATAAAGCATTCTATGATAATTTAAATGAGCGTTTTCCTAATCTTACACCAAATGAAAGAAAGCTGTGCATCTTCTTGAAATTGAATATGAATAATAAAGATATTGCCCAAATTACGTTTCAATCAGAAGAGGCATTGAAAAAAGCCCGCATGAGACTACGCAAAAAACTAGATCTAACACGAGACGACAACTTGGTTAGTTATATTCAGAGTATATAAAACCAACTACACTATCATTTAGATATACAAAAAGCCGAATATACATCACTCTAATGGTTTCTTTTGATAAAATTAGAATGGGGTATTCAAGACAAATAGCTATTATGGCATGTGGTAAATATATTCCTATATTAGTAACTAAAATTAATAAAAGATTTCGGACTCCACATTTTGTAATAATTGCTGGTGAAAAAGACTAATTAATAGTTATTTCACCAGCTATAGAGCGACTCATTCGATCTCTCACTTCATCGGGCGAATAACCGTGACCCAGCAAAAACATAAGTTTGGTCACAGCAGATTCGGTAGTGCTATCATAGCCACACACAATGCCGGACTGTAATAAATGATATCCTGTGCCATATCTTTCCATTTCAACAGTACCGGCACTACATTGAGTAACATTCACGATTACGATTCCTCGTTGACTAGCTTCATGCAGTAAACGAAGAAACCATTTGCGTCGAGGAGCATTACCCGAGCCATAAGTTTCAAGCACAACCGCTTGTATGCCATCAATAGCAAGAACCGCAGCTACTACATTTTCATGTATTCCTGGAAACATTTTGAGAACTGCAATATTGGTATTCAGCAAATAATGAGGATTTAACGGTTGAGAGGTATCAACAGCATGAATAACCGATTGATTGTATTTTATATGAATGCCCGCTTTAGCCAATACAGGATAATTAAATGAACGGAAAGCATTAAAATTCTCGGCATTTATTTTAGTTGTACGGTTACCTCTCATCAAATGGTTTTCGAAAAGTATACAAACTTCGGGAACAGCAGGAGAACCATCACTATTCTTTGCAGCGGCTATTTCTATACTGGTCATCAAATTCTCCTTACCATCAGTGCGAAGCACTCCAATAGGCAGCTGTGAACCGGTAAGAATTACTGGTTTGGCTAGATCTTCGAGCATAAAGCTTAATGCAGAAGCGGTATATGCCATTGTATCAGTACCATGCAGAATAACAAAACCATCATACGTCGTATAGTTATCACTAATAATTTTCACTAGTTTACGCCATGCTTCAGGTTCCATATCAGAAGAGTCAATGGGAGGGTCAAATTGAATTGAATCTATATGGCAATTAGTTTGTTTCAATTCTGGGACATGCTTTTGCAGTTGTTCAAAATTGAAATTTTCGAGAACTCCGGTCTCCAAGTTTTCTATCATTCCAATTGTCCCACCGGTATATATTAGCAATACGGAAGTATTCTTAGGTTTTTCGCACATAATTAACGCTATATTATCTTGCAAAGATAGCCATATATCTGACATTTCATAGCAAAATGTCAAAAATCTCATAAATAGGCTAATCATTCACCAAACAGGAAATTATCTTTTTATCAGAAAAAACTATCAAAAAGTGATAGTTTGAATATTTTAATTGCTATTTTTGCAACATCTTTTCAAACTGAAACGAGAAACAATGACTATATTTATGTACTATCCACATACAGTCACATCTATGTGTACGACCATGACCCTTTGGGGTTAATGGATAGTATTTGTGTTTCTACGTGAATCACGCTTACAATGGTAAGCACAAACTCTTTTTATTTTTTCAATTGTATTCATTGTCATGCTCTACTGCTGTATTGCAGAATAGAGAGCATCAAAAAACTAAATATCTGCATGAAAGTAATGAAATTCGGCGGAACATCCGTAGGTTCCGTGAACAGCATTTTAAGCGTAAAGAAAATTGTAGAGTCTGCTAATCAGCCAATTATTGTTGTTGTATCAGCATTAGGAGGAATTACCGACAAACTAATCAACACTTCTAAAATGGCAGCATTGGGTGATGCAAGCTACGAAGGTGAGTTTCGTGAAATTGTTTATCGCCACGTGGAAATGATAAAAGAAGTAATTCCAGCAGGAAAAGGACAAGCAGAGCTACAAAAACGCACCGGAGAGCTTCTTAATGAGTTGAAAGATATCTTTCAAGGCATCTACTTAATCAAAGATTTATCACCAAAAACTTCAGATACAATCGTGAGTTATGGCGAACGACTCTCTTCGATTATTGTGACCGAACTAATAGAAGATGCACAAATGTTAGATTCACGCTCGTTTATAAAAACAGAGAAGAAGCATGCTAAGCATATTTTAGATAGTGAGTTAACAAATAAATTGATTAAAAAGCATTTTACGAACTCATCAAAAGTGACTGTTGTAGGAGGCTTTATTTCATCAGATAAGCATACAGGCGAAGTAACTAATTTAGGTCGCGGTGGGTCAGACTATACAGCAGCTATCATTGCGGCAGCACTCAATGCAGAAAGTCTAGAAATATGGACAGATGTAGACGGGTTTATGACTGCCGACCCAAGGGTTATATCTGGAGCTTACACCATCAACGAACTTAGCTATGCCGAAGCAACTGAGCTTTGTAACTTTGGTGCAAAAGTGGTTTATCCACCGACAATTTATCCGGTTTATCACAAAAACATTCCTATTCTCATCAAAAATACATTTAATCCAGATGCAACAGGAACAGTGATTAAACAAGAGGTTTCTAACCCACAATCAAAAGCAATTAAGGGTATTTCTTCTATCAATGATACTACACTAATTACTGTGCAAGGACTTGGTATGGTAGGTGTTATTGGTGTAAACTATCGCATCTTTAAGGCTTTAGCAAAAAATGGCATCAGCGTATTTATGGTTTCGCAAGCCTCATCCGAGAATAGTACTTCGATTGGTGTGCGAAATGCAGATGCTGACTTAGCTTGCGAGGTGTTGACCGAAGAGTTTGCTAAAGAAATCGAGATGGGTGAAATTTCGCCAATCTTGGCAGAAAAGAACTTGGCTACTGTAGCTATCGTAGGTGAAAACATGAAGCATACACCTGGAATTGCGGGAAAACTATTTGGTACACTGGGTAGAAATGGTATCAGCGTAATAGCCTGTGCACAAGGAGCTTCCGAAACAAATATTTCGTTTGTTATTGACTCTAAATACTTACGTAAATCACTCAACGTAATTCACGATTCTTTCTTCTTGTCAGAATATCAGGTATTAAACTTATTTATTTGCGGAACGGGTACTGTAGGAGGTAGTCTTATTGAACAAATTCGCACACAGCGTGAAAAATTGATGGTTGAGAATGGGTTAAAGTTGAATGTAGTGGGAATTGCAGATGCAACTAGAGCAGTTTTCTCTCGCCAAGGTATCGATTTGAATAATTACCATCAAGAGCTTGCTGAAAACGGAATTGAAAGCAACATAGATAAATTGCGTGAAGAGATTATCAATATGAATATCTTTAACTCTGTATTTGTAGATTGCACAGCAAGTGCTGCAGTTGCTTCACTATACAAAGATTTACTGTCACACAATGTATCAGTTGTAGCTGCCAACAAAATAGCAGCTTCGTCTGAATATGAAAACTATAGAGAATTAAAACAGATAGCTCGTCAGCGTGGTGTAAAATATCTATTTGAGACTAACGTTGGAGCAGGTCTACCAATTATCAATACCATCAATGACTTGATTCATAGTGGCGATAAAATTCTAAAAATTGAAGCGGTATTAAGTGGTACCTTAAATTATATATTCAACAAAATCAGTGCCGATATTCCTTTCAGCAAAACAATCAAAATGGCACAAGAAGAGCGCTACTCAGAACCTGATCCTCGCATCGACTTGAGTGGTAAAGATGTGATTCGTAAGCTAGTAATCTTAGCGCGTGAAGCTGGCTATCACTTAGAGCAAGAGGATGTAGAAAAACACCTATTTGTGCCTGATGAGTTTTTTGAAGGTTCATTAGATGATTTTTGGAAGAGAATTCCAACTATGGATGCAGAATTCGAAGCACGCAGACAGGTGCTTGAAAAAGAGCATAAACACTGGAGGTTTGTGGCTACGCTTGAAAACGGAAAAGCATCAGTAGGCTTACAGGAGGTTGCTTCTAATCATCCTTTCTATAATCTAGAAGGTAGCAACAACATCATTTTGCTTACTACCGAGAGATATAAGGAATATCCTATGATGATTCAAGGCTATGGTGCAGGAGCAGGAGTAACTGCTGCAGGGGTTTTTGCTGATATCATGAGCATTGCTAACGTATAATTTTCAGTTAAGGAAGTCTTTATGAAACATATTATCATATTAGGCGATGGTATGGCCGATTGGGCTGTACCATCACTAGGTGGTAAAACACTATTGCAATATGCCCATACTCCATATATGGATAAACTGGCACAACTAGGACGAAACGGACGCTTGATTACTGTAGCCGATGGATTTCATCCGGGAAGTGAAGTAGCGAATATGTCTGTATTAGGGTATGACTTACCTAAAGTATACGAAGGTAGGGGACCTCTTGAGGCAGCAAGTATTGGTGTAGAGTTGAAACCCAACGAAATGGCCATGCGCTGCAATATCATTTGTATTGAGGGAGATAATATTAAAAATCATTCAGCCGGACACATTTCGACAGAAGAGGCCGACATTTTGATTAAGTATCTTCAAGAAAAGTTAGGTAACGAACGTGTTTGTTTTCATACGGGTGTGCAGTACCGCCATTTGTTAGTAATTAAAGATGGAAATAAGCAGTTGGATTGCACTCCACCACATGATGTACCACTGAAGCCTTATCGTCCTCTTATGATTAAGCCACTTACCAAAGAGGCTAAAGAGACAGCCGATTTGCTTAATGACTTAATCTTAAAGTCGCAAGAGCTACTTAAAGATCATCCTATCAACAAGCAAAGAGTAGCCGAAGGAAAAGATCCGGCAAACAGCATTTGGCCATGGAGCCCGGGATATCGCCCGCAAATGGAAACTTTGAGCACCACATTTCCTGAAGTTAAAAAAGGAGCAGTCATATCGGCTGTCGATTTAATAAATGGCATTGGTTACTATGCCGGGTTACGCCGTATTGATGTAGATGGTGCTACCGGACTGTATAACACGAACTACGAAAACAAGGTAGAAGCAGCCTTAGAAGCACTAAAAACGGATGATTTTGTCTATCTACACATTGAGGCAAGTGATGAAGCAGGCCATGAAGGAGATATTGATTTAAAAATTCGTACCATAGAGAATCTAGACAGCCGAGCGGTTGGACCAATTTATGAAGCTGTAAAACAATGGGCGGAGCCTGTAGCAATTGCTATACTCCCCGATCATCCAACCCCTTGCGAATTGCGAACTCACACAAGCGACCCAGTTCCTTTTATTATCTGGTATCCCGGCATTACGCCCGACGAAGTGACCAGCTACGACGAAGTATCAGCATGCAATGGAAGTTACGGATTGCTGAAAGAGAGTGAATTTATCAACGAATTTATGAAAAGTAAATAATAAAAACAGACCCATGAAATACTATAGCACCAATAAACAAGCTCCTATGGCTTCGCTCGAAGAGGCTGTTGTAAAAGGACTTGCTGCAGATAAAGGATTATTTATGCCTGAAACAATCAAGGCACTTCCACCATCGTTTTATGACGAAATTGAGCACCTATCGTTTCAAGAAATTGCATACCGAGTAGCAGATGCATTCTTTGGCGAAGATGTTCCGGCTGAAACATTAAAACAGATTGTATACGACACATTGAGTTTCGATGTTCCGCTAGTTCATGTCAATGACAATATCTATTCACTCGAACTTTTCCATGGTCCTACTTTGGCTTTTAAAGATGTAGGAGGTCGATTTATGGCACGCCTATTGGGCTATTTCATACGCAAAGAGGGCAAAAAAGATGTAAATGTTTTAGTTGCAACTTCGGGAGATACCGGAAGTGCTGTTGCAAATGGTTTCTTAGGTGTAGAGGGTATCCACGTTTATGTATTATATCCTAAAGGAAAAGTTAGCGAGATTCAAGAGAAACAATTCACTACATTGGGACAAAACATTACAGCACTCGAAGTAGAAGGTACATTTGACGACTGTCAGGCATTGGTTAAAGCAGCGTTTATGGACAAGGAGCTAAACGAGCACCTATTATTAACAAGTGCCAATTCTATCAATGTAGCTCGTTTCTTGCCTCAAGCTTTTTATTACTTCTATGCTTATGCCCAATTAAAAAAGATCAAGAAAGCTGATGAGGTAGTTATTTGTGTACCAAGTGGAAACTTCGGAAATATAACTGCAGGTTTATTTGCAAAACGCATGGGACTACCTATTAAGCGTTTTATTGCAGCCAATAATCGCAACGATATTTTCTATCAATACTTACAAACGGGCGAATATACTCCTCGCCCATCGGTATCTACTATTGCAAATGCAATGGATGTGGGTGATCCAAGTAACTTTGCACGTGTTCTTGATCTTTATCAAAACTCACACAAGGCTATCAAAGCTGAGATTTCATCGACCACCTATACTGATGAACAAATTAGCGACACAGTAAATGAGGTATATAAAAATACCGGTTATTTACTCGATCCACATGGTGCTTGCGGTTACCGTGCACTTCAAGAGTCATTGCATAAAGATGAACACGGAGTATTTCTTGAGACAGCACATCCCGCTAAATTTCTTGAAACAGTAGAAAGTATTATCGACGAAAAAGTTGCAATTCCACAAAAGCTTCAAGAGTTTATGAAAGGCGAAAAACAAAGCATTGAAATTTCAAAATCATTTGATGATTTTAAAAACTATCTACTAAACTGTAAATAGTCAAACAAACATCTTTGACAATAAGCAAAGATGCTATTCTATAAAAAGTCGATGAGAAGAGAGAGAGAATCTTTATCATCGACTTTTTTTTATAAGTCCACAAACACATCTCAGTCCGAGATGCCAAAGCCGCTTTTGTTAGTTATTTTAACCAACTACATTCTAAAAATAACACAGTAAGTTATGAGTAAAAAGTTACTATGTTTTAGTGCAAAAGTTACTATGTTTTGAGGCAAAAGTTACTGTGTTTTAAGGCAAAACTTACTATGGAAATATTAGGACACAAATAGATTTTTTAAAACACTGATAATCAACAAAGTAAAAATGAGACATTGCCGTATTAAAAGCCCAAATATCCTCAAAAAGCAGATTTGGACTATCCAGGTCTTATACTAGAGTACACTATTTTTACCAATAAGCCATGCATTTATTCAAAAGTTCAAACTTTAAAAAGAAAGCTTTGCAAACTACCTTATACCACTCCGATTAAAAAGCAAACTAAATAAATAGTTCATAGAAGCATTAAACCTTTTAACTCAATACTTGTCTAATTAAACAATAGTAAAACAATAGAAATAAAACATTTATGAATAGTAAAAGTAGATGGCAACTAGCTTTAAGCCTAATTACTTGCCTATTAATTATGATATCTATTTCTGTGATCCGCAGCCAAAAGATATTTGGTCATGAATTTAGTCAACAACCTGAAACTGAATTTAATGAGCCTCAACGCACATTAAATGATGGGACAGTAGTGATCTCTACCCACGACATGACTAAGGACATTATGGGGTATGCCGGACCTATTCCACTTGAAATTGAAATTAAAGATGGAATAATTACTAGCATAAAAGCAATGCGCAATTCAGAAACACCATCATTTTTAAGAAGAGTAGAACAAAGCCAAGTCTTTAAACAGTGGATTGGTTTAAATATCGAGGAAGCCTTAAAAACAAAAGTAGATGCAGTATCGGGAGCAACACTATCATCCGAAGCAGTAATTACAGGTATACAGCGAGGTTTACAATATGCACAATCAGCACAAGTAGATAAAGTGCATAGCATCAACAAACTATTCAATATTAAAACCATATCTGCGCTTATGGTAGTCTTATTGGCTGCCATTCTCCCATTGTTTATCCGTTCATCACGCTACCGAACCATTCAACTTATATTAAACATAGTGGTTCTTGGGTTTTGGAGTGGATCATTCATATCCTATTCACTTATGATGAACTATTTATCAAATGGTGTACAAATCTGGGGAGCAATTGTGCCTTTAATTATGTTATTCGTTGTCGTAGTATATCCCCTATTTGGCAAAAGCAACTACTATTGCAATTGGATTTGTCCGCTTGGGTCATTACAAGAGTTGGTAGGAAAATGCACAAGCAAGAAATACAATCCATCACCATTTTGGTATAAAACATTAAACTATTTCCGCCAGGGATTATGGGCTTTATTGATGATATTTATGTGGTGTGGTGTTCTATTTAGTTGGATGGACTATGAGCTATTCACAGCTTTCATGTTCGAACAAGCTTCATGGATTGTTCTTTCATTGGCAACTCTCTTTGTGGCACTATCTCTATTTGTGGGTCGTCCTTATTGCCGATTTGTATGCCCTACCGGTTCGTTATTTAAGATCTATCAAAAAAATAAATAAACATGAAAACAGCAAATCTATTAAATGTACTTATGGCGATTGCAGTTGTTGTCCTGTCTATCAGACTAATCATGTTGGCAACAACTGAAAAACCGACCGAAACAGTCAATCATTCAGAGGCTGTAATAAACAATATCATGACTCGTACAAGCATACGTGATTATACTTCAGAAGGAGTTGAAGAAGAAAAGGTAGAAACACTACTTCGTGCTGCAATGGCTGCCCCAACTGCTGGCAATAAACAGCCATGGGTATTTGTGGTCATCAAAGACAAAGCTATTCAAGATAGTATTTCGGCAAACTTTAAACCGGCAAAAATGGTACGTAAAGCACCCTTAGCAATTGTTGTATGTGGCGATCTTAACAAAACCTTTCCGGAAGATGGAGTAACATATTGGGTTCAAGACACTTCAGCAGCAACCGAGAATATGCTTCTTGCAGCTCATAGCCTCAACTTAGGGGCGGTATGGTGTGGCGTATACCCGATTCCTAGCCGTGTAGATTATTTAAAAAAACTGTTGGACTTACCCGACAATCTCGTTCCGTTAAATGTGGTAGCCATTGGTTATCCGGCAGAAAACCCTGCACCGAAAGACAAATGGAAACCTGAAAATATAATCTATCGCAATTAGGTGTTCAAACAGCAGATAAAATGAACAGATAGCGATGCCAAACGTTAGAGTATAAAAAAGTCTAATAAGTATGGATATCATCCACTATGTTATTTTAATTGTTGGAGGTTTTTTCGGTGGATTTATTAATGTCCTAATCGGAGGTGGTGGACTGATTATTCTACCTGTTTATATGGGAGTTGGTTTACCGGCATCAATAGCCAATGGAACAAACCGAGTAAACCTTCTTATACAAAACTGCATTGCACTTTACAAATTCTCCAAAAAAGGAAAAATGAATTGGAGAATGGGGGTAATTATTGGCATTCCTACAGCCATAGGTACTATTATTGGTGCTTTATTGGCCACAAATATAAATGATGAACTTCTACACATTCTTTTACTAGTCATTATCATCTTTTCTTTTTTCTATATTTTATTCAATATGGATATCAAGAAAAAGTGTCAAGTAGCCACAGAAACAGTTCCACCTCGAAAAATCAATTGGCTGACTTTACTACTATTCCTAGCAGCAGGATTTTATGCCGGCTTCATTTCAGTTGGAGTAGGAATGTTATGGTATGCATTATTTAATTGGAGAGTAAAAATAGGTTTTGTTAAGATATTGGCTATTAAAGTATTACTAGCCATGATAGTTGCCATTATAGCACTAACCATATTCACCATAGCCGGTAAGGTGAACTTTGTTGATGGGTTGGTATTGGGAATAGGAAGTGGAACAGGCGCTTGGATTTCGTCAATGTTAAGTATGAAACTCAGTAAACGATTTATACGCAACCTTATGTTAGTAATACTTACAATAGCAGGACTCTATATGTTACTATTCAAAATATTAAATCTCTTTTAGCTCAGGATAAGCCAAATAAACAATGTAGTTTCCAGTTGCAAGAATTGAGAACTCGTCACAAAGGGCCTCATTAAGCGTTCCTTGCCACCAGTTATTAAAATCATAAATGGGATATTTTAGTCCGATAGATTCAAAGTTTGTGGCACCAAAATTAAAGATAGAAACTTGCTGTCCGTTGTGCGACTTCAATAGTTGATTTCCATTTAACGGGATAAATATACCATGATCAGTATACATTCTGACCTCAATGCCTCGTTGTAAGTACTCTATCAACAAACTGATGTTTCCCAAAGCATGATCATCACGCCCCCCAGTTGCCCCCAAAACCGCGATCTTTGTTTTACCTATAGACTCTAAATAGTTGATAGCCTTAGTCAAATCATTGGTCTCTTGATCTGCAATTTGAAGAAAAATATCTTGATATCGCTTTCTATTTTCTATAGAGATAGAGTCGCCATCGCCTATTATGAGATTGGGAGTAATGCCTTGAAGCACAAGTTGATTGGTAGCTCCATCACAAGCCACCAGATATGGAGCAGACGAGAGCAACTTTAAAGGCATGGGAGCTTGCGGAAAAGATCCATTCGCCAATACAACAGCCTGGTTTTCAAATTTCTGATTCATGCAACATTAATTTTCGCCATTTAAAGTATCCAAAGATAGCGATTATAGCATATAGCCCATACAAAAAGGAGGTAAAATAGAGTTCTTTGTAAATATAAAGACCACAGCAAACCACATCTACCACAATCCACACCCACCACTGTTCGATATATTTTCGAGCCAACATCCACATACCAATAATGCTAAGAGCTGTTGTAAATGAGTCAAGCCAAGGCACATTGCTATCGGTGAAACGTATTAAGATAAATGCAATACCCACCAGTGTTATTGCAAAAACCAATAATGCAGGAATAAGATACTTGCCAGGAAGTTTCGTAATAGGCAATTCTCTTTCTTGCTTATTTCGTTTGCCATATCGCCACATCAACCAACCATAAATAGCCGCTAATAAGTAATAGATATTAATTCCAAAATCGGCATAAAGACCAGCCTCGTAATAAATAAAGATATAAATTGCAGGCATAACAATGCCTGCAATCCATAAATATATATTCGCATGATACTCTAACCAGAGGTATACGAGTCCTACGATTGTTCCTACAATTTCGAGTATTTCCATTATACTTAAAAACGAATAGTTACTGTAGCCAAAACATTAGTTCCTGCCATTGGGTAAAAGCGTGGATCAGAAACATATTGAGCCTCAAGTTGCTTATCGCCTTGTTGATAAATGGCAGCAGTTTGTGAGTAACCATTGGTTACATATTTCTTGTTAAACAGATTATAAACAGTAGCTCCCACTGTTATGTTCTTTATTGAAGGCACACTAAAGGTATAGTTAGCGCTCAAGGTACTTACGCAATAAGCATCCAACGAATCTTCTTTACGAGCAAAGTTATCAAGATATTGACGGCTCACATACTGTGTTAACAAGTTCGCTTGAAAGCCACCAAAGTTTACACCAATATTACTATTAGCCATAAACTTAGGCGAGAAAGCAATGGGAGTATCTCCTACTTCAACCTCTGTTTGAGTATAAAGTTCGTCCCAGTTTTCATCATAATCACTTACATAACCTACATAATCCTTGATTTTATTCTTGCTCAAAGTTGCATTTACATTCCAGTCAAGCCAACGAGTAATTTTCACTCCTGCCGATAGTTCAATTCCCATACGATAGCTATTAGGAACATTTTCAGCCATTAGTTCACCTATTTCATTTAGTTTACCATTAAGCACCAACTGATCTTTATAATTCATATAATAAAGATTTACCCCCGCCGTAAAACGCTCGCTACGATAGGTATATCCCAATTCATAATCGTATAACCTCTCTGCTTTAGGCAATTTAGTAAACATTCCATCGGTATAGTTATTGCGAGTCGGCTCTTTGTTTGTCATTGCAAACGATGCATAGGCCGAATGGTTTGTGTTGATTTGCCAAAATAATCCAGCCTTAGGATTGAAGAAGTTGAAGTGTTTATTTACATCCAATCGCTGAGGTTGCTCCGGGGTAGCTGTCCAGTCCCATTTATCATTAACACCATCGATGGTATAATGAATATAGCGATACTGCATATCAGCATAAGCATGAAGTCCACCACAAATACGATAATTGGCCTTTGCGTAAATATTCACATCCGTCTTAGAGCCGTTATTACGATAATATTCATGATCAGGGGCTAAGTTACCAATGTAATTTTTCACCCATAATACTTGTCCATAGTGATCATTTGTATAGTAATTGCCTCCACCGCCAATTGAGGCAGTCCAGCGATTTCTGTTATAATCTACCGAGAATACACCTCCACCAAAGTGGCTATCTACAATTTTCTTACGAATTAAATTTTGCTTTTTAATCAACTTATAATCATCTACCACACCATCCTCATTGATAACAGGAGCATAATAAGGAGTTAGCCCATACTCTTTCAAAGTACGACCATTTTTATACTCTTGATAATAACCATATCCCTTTGTATAATGCAGTGCAACATTCAATTGCCAGTAGGCAGCCAAACGTTGATTCAGCAAAAGTTGGTAATGAGTCTGACGATAATAGTCGATTTGGTCATCATAGAAGCCAATTACTTTTCCTTTATTTTCATTATCATCTTTGATTGCTCCATTAGGATTGTAGGTACGGTCTTCTTCTAGTTTTTTCAAGCTGATACCATCCCAAGCATGATAGGTCTTTTCCCGTCCACCAAAAGTAATAAACTTCAATGTAGTTGTTTGGCCAAAATAGGTAGCCTGAGCAAAATAAGATTTCAAATCAGAAGAAGCACGATCACGATAACCGTCACTACCAATGTTAGAGATGCGAGCATCAAAAGCCCAGTGATTGCCTAGCAAACCTGTACCTACTCTCACCATTTCTTTGTGTGAGTTGAACGAACCGTAAGCTCCAGAAACTTCTCCATAAGGTTTGATTGATGAGTTTTGTGTGCGCATATTGATACTTGCCCCAAAAGCTCCCGATCCATTAGCCGATGTTCCTACCCCACGTTGTACTTGAATATCTTCGAGTGATGTAGCCAAGTCGGGTGTATTTACCCAGTATACCGAATGACTCTCAGCATCATTCATTGGGATGCCATTAGTCGTTACATTGATACGAGAGGCATCTGTACCTCTTACACGAATGGATGTATATCCGATACCGGCTCCCGCATCCGAAGTAGTAAGTACAGAAGGAGTATTAAGTAGAAGAAACGGAAGATCGACTCCCGTATTTTGTTTCTGAATTTGCTCTTTACTAACATTGGTGAAGGCCACCGGAGTTTTAGCAGTAGCACGTGTTGATACAACTTGCACCTCTTGCAAGTCAACTGTTTTGAGGCTATCTATTGCAGATTGTTGCGCACAGATAACACCATTGACTGCTACAAATGCAGCAATCGTCATTAAGTACTTTTTCATTGTGATAATTTATAAGTTTCTCTACACCGGCATTACCCGGATCAGATTCTATGAGTATGTTCTCAGCCCGTCATATTAAGGCACCCCGCTTTGTGAATCGTGGACAAAATTAAGGCATTAAGTTGAATTGAGCAAAATATATTTTATTTTATATCAATTTGTTATAATTTTGCAGCTCATTCATCAATAGTCTATTTTTAAAGTAATAAAATAATTATGCCATTAAAAGGAATAGCACAAGCCGCTTTAGATTCGGCACAAATGAAAGCAGATACTGCGCAAGTAGCAACTGACCAACTCATTCAAGAGGTGGTTAAAGGAGATGTAGGGTTAGACAAATTGGCCGATGTCACTCAACAAATTATAGATGCTGCCGTAAATGCCGGAGGTCATATTTTAAAAGGAATTATCGTATTTATCATTGGTCGTTTCATCATTCGAGCACTTGAACGCTTTGTTAAGAAGATGCTTGATAAGCGAGACATCGATGTTAGTGTTAAAACCTTTACAAAGAGTATGGTAAGTATTTCACTTACTATTCTTCTGATTATCATGGTAGTAAGTGCCTTAGGAGTAGAAACAACTTCTTTTGCAGCTCTTTTAGCCTCTGCCGGTGTTGCTGTGGGTATGGCACTATCAGGCAATTTGCAGAACTTTGCCGGAGGACTTGTCATTTTATTATTCAAACCTTATAAAGTAGGTGAATGGATAGAGTGTCAAGGTGTGTCAGGATCAGTTAAAGAGATTCAGATTTTCCATACAATCTTAACTACGGCAGATAATAAATTAATCTTTGTACCAAACGGTGCATTAAGTAGTGGAGTAGTT
>DKPL01000080.1:0-358 GCA_002471185.1 Bacteroides sp. UBA7335 | reverse complement strand
GTCGTGTAGAGTGGATTGTAGGAGTAGAATATGGTGAAGATTACGATAAAGTTGAGCAGGTCATGAAGGAGATTATCAATAAAGACCCTCGTATCTTACAAGACCCACCATCATTTATAGCTCTACATCAACTAGATTCTAGCAGTGTAAATGTGATTACACGTTGCTGG
The DNA here is from genome assembly GCA_002471185.1 of Bacteroides sp. UBA7335. Classification (GTDB taxonomy): domain Bacteria; phylum Bacteroidota; class Bacteroidia; order Bacteroidales; family Bacteroidaceae; genus Bacteroides. The sequence continues at coordinate 188 of DKPL01000080.1, read as the reverse complement.
GTGAAGTCAGAAGATTATTGGCCGGTATATTTCGATATCAACAAGCAGATATATCAAGTATTTAATGAAAGAGGCATTGGTTTCCCATTCCCTCAACTTACTGTTCATCAAGCAAATAAGTAGAACTTTGAAGATACTATAAAAAATAGTCCGAAATTATACGTATATAATTTCGGACTATTTTCTTT
>DKPL01000096.1 GCA_002471185.1 Bacteroides sp. UBA7335 | reverse complement strand
ACAATGGTTACTACCGGACAGGTGGTGATTGCTGGAGAAGTGAAAACCGAAGCGTATATTGACCTACAATTGGTTGCTCGCGAAGTCATTAAGAAGATTGGTTACACCAAGGCTGATTATATGTTCGAAGGTAACTCTTGTGGCGTTTTATCGGCTATTCATGAGCAAAGCCCTGATATTAACCGTGGCGTTGAACGTCTTGACCCTATGGATCAAGGTGCGGGCGACCAAGGTATGATGTTTGGATACGCTACTAACGAAACTGAAAACTATATGCCTTTGTCACTCGACTTGTCGCACCGTATCTTGCAAGTACTTGCTGATATACGCCGCGAAGAGAAAGTGATGACTTATCTTCGTCCTGACGCTAAAAGTCAAGTGACGATTGAATATGATGATAATCGTAAACCGGTACGAATTGATACAATCGTGGTTTCTACCCAACACGATGACTTTGTTCAGCCTGCTGATAGCTCGGTTGAAGCTCAAGCCAAAGCTGACGAAGAAATGCTTGCCAAAATTCGTAAAGATGTTATCGAAATCTTGATGCCACGCGTTATTGAATCTATCAATCATCCTGATGTATTGGCATTGTTCAACGACCATATCACTTATCATGTAAACCCTACAGGTAAGTTTGTGATTGGTGGACCTCATGGCGATACAGGACTTACCGGTCGTAAAATTATTGTAGATACTTATGGTGGTAAAGGTGCTCATGGTGGTGGTGCTTTCTCTGGAAAAGACCCTAGTAAGGTAGACCGCAGTGCGGCTTATGCTGCTCGCCATATTGCTAAAAACTTAGTAGCTGCCGGTGTAGCTGACGAGGTTTTGGTACAAGTGTCTTACGCTATTGGTGTGGCACGTCCTATCAATATATTTGTTGATACTTACGGCCGTAGCAATGTGAAGATGACCGATGGCGAAATTGCTAAGAAGATTGATGAGCTATTTGATATGCGTCCTAAGGCTATCGAAGAGCGTTTGAAACTTCGTAATCCTATCTATAGCGAAACTGCTGCATATGGACACATGGGGCGCGAACCTCAGGTAGTTACTAAGCATTTTGACTCTCGCTATGAAGGCGATAAAACTGTAGAGGTGGAATTGTTTACTTGGGAGAAATTAGACTATGTAGATCAAATTAAATCTACATTTGGTTTGTAATCAGCGTAGCTTTACAGCTATTTATATAGGAAGCCGCCTTGAGGAACTTTACCTCAATGGCGGCTTTCGTCATTTTTATTTATGGTTAATAGCGTGTTTTATTTTTGAAAAAAGATGATTTTATTGTGCTATTTTACGCCTTATATTGTTTAATCTGGTAAAGATATCTGCATGACTTTCTGTTTGCTGCTTTTAATAATAATCAGTTGTTTTATTTCCTGCTATCCTTTATTTTTAGGTTATATCTCTAAAAGATGTAAATATATTATATTTACCTTGTTTTGTTAGTCAAAATATTTCTATCTTTGCTACATGATTCGTATTTATCCTAAACTTGTACTTGTATTATTCTTATTTTGTATATTATTCATCTCTTGCGAGAAACCTGACTATCAGCCCTCAGACGCTCGGCTGGATGTGACTGATTTACTACTACAATGTCCCGATAGCGCTCGTTCGTTGTTAGCATCTATCTCTCCCACAGAGCTTTCTCCTTCTGATAGGATGGTTTACCATTTGTTGCTTACTCAGGCCAATGACAAATGTTATATTGATCATACCGATGACTCTGTTATGGTTGAAGTGGTAGACTACTATGAAAGGGAGAATGTTTCGGATTATCTTCGTATGAAATCATACTATTATCTTGGACGGGTTTATCAGGACTTAGATAGCGCTTCGTTGGGTATCAAGTATTTAATGATGACCCGGAAACTGGCTAAAGATTTAGGAGATCTTGAGTTTGTTTGTCTTGCCAATTCTAATTTAGGTAATATTTGTAATAAGCATCAACTCTATGAAGAAGCCGGAGAGTATTATAAAAAAGCTCAAAAAGCTGCAGAGTTGAATAACGATTCACTTCGTTTGGCGGTTATCCTAACCAATATATCCAATATTTACATTGAAAGAGGCCCTGATTATTACGAAAAGGCTCGTGATATTCAACTTAGAGCTTATCATATTATTAAAAATCTAAATCGTCCCACTGTTGAACGAATGATTGTGCTTTCGCTCGCTGCTGCTTATAGTTACGTTCCTGATAATGAGCAGGCAATTTATTGGAGTAAGCAATATATCAATATACAGCCTTATACTCAGCGTCACTATTCGAGCTATTTGGTACTTGGCGAATCTTATTGGCGAATTGGTAAGGTTGATTCGGCTCTTCATTACCTTCATAAAGCCACCTTGGCGCCTATTCATAAAGTAGTGCGTGGCAGTTACATGCTACTTTCTGAAATAGCTCGTAAGCAAGGTGCTTTAGATGAAGCGTTACGGTTAAACGATTCTTGCTTACATTACACTCGTTTGGTGGATGAATCGGTTCGTTCAGGTGCTACGATGAAGAATCTTAAAGAAGCTATCTTTCAAGAATTAATGGCTGAAAAAGAATCTGTAATGCGTAAACAGCAACTTCGAACCTGGAGTTTATTTCTAGTTATCACCTGTTTGCTGTTTTATTTTATATTTCGATTTATTCAATATCGCAGAAACCTCTCATCTATTAAAAAAGAGGCCATGGCGATGAAGTTAAAGTTGGACGAAAAACGTAGTAAAATGATTCAACTGCAAACATTAATATCCGAATGTGAGAATGATAAAATACATATTTCTTATTTAGAAAAACAACTCGATAAAGTGAAAAGTGAGCAAGAGTTTACTTTTAAAAATATGCTTCCATTACTCCCTTTTTACCAGAAACTAACTGATGTTATTAAAAAACGCGAACAGGCACGAAGTTCTACAGCTGCATTGACTGATAAGCAGTGGCTGAAAATTATTTCTGAGTTTGACACCGTTTCCGACCTTTTTTCTGTTCGGTTATCGCATCAATACCCTTTACTTAAAAATGAAGATATTTACTTTTGCTGCCTCCTTAAAATGGGATTTAATTATACAGAAATATCAATTTTGTTTAGTCGTACAAAAAACATGATTTATAAAAGACGCAACTTGGTGATGGAGCGTTTGGGGTTAGACGAGTCATGCTCATTAGACGACTTTATACGCCTGTTTTAGTGCTTTTTCTTGTTTGGTCTTAGTCAATTACACTACAATTTTATTTCATATTCTAATAAAATTCTGATAAACAGTGCGTTGCATTTTTGCGTTTTAACACAAAACTACACACGTCTTTTTTGTTCTTTATTGAAATGATTTATAGTTTTGTTTTTAAGAACAAACATTCAAGCACTAAAGCTGTGTAGGAATAGCATCCTCTATTTCGGGTCTTTGAAGTTTTCCAATTTCAATATTGTATATTGTATTATTAGTTAACATATATTGCTCGTTTATGGATTATAATATTTTACACATTAACTGGTTGGTGCTTATTAATACCTCCACTCTGTATTTGTCTATTTTTTGAAGTAAAGGTTGAACTCTTATTGGTTGATTACAGATGGAGGTATGATAAGTTTCTTTTTTTCTTCTATAAAAACACAATCCTATTCTATGCTTTAGTTGTCTAAAATGCCTATTTTTGCAAAGCTAAATTTTATTATTACTTCCCTCTTTATGAATCAAATAAATTCAGTTTGTGTATACTGTGCATCAAGCACCAAAATAGATAAGGTATATTTTGACGCTGCCAAAGATTTAGGTCGATTATTTGCCAATCATCATATACGTCTTGTAAATGGTGCAGGAAGCATTGGGTTGATGAGTACAGTGGCCGACGCTGTGTTGTTGAATGGCGGCGAGGTTACAGGTGTTATTCCAACCTTTATGATTGAGCAAAATTGGCATCATAAGAGTTTGACTGAGTTGATTGAAGTTGGGTCTATGCACGAGCGCAAAAAACTGATGGCGGAGTTGAGTGATGCGGTTATAGCTTTGCCCGGTGGCTGTGGTACTTTGGAAGAACTATTAGAGATTATTACTTGGAAACAATTGGGCTTATACCTAAACCCTATTGTGATACTCAATACCAATGGTTTTTTTGATCCTTTACTATCTATGCTTGAGCAAGCCATTGATCAAAATTTTATGCGCTCTCAACATGGCGATATCTGGAAAGTAGCCAATACTCCAAAAGAAGCCTTAGAGCTGATTTTTTCTACTCCAATATGGGATGAATCTATCCGCAAATTTGCTGCTATATGATTCCTCTTCTATTTCAACTGCTTGATGGGTATGGTATTCCGCTTTCGTACTCTCCTCAAACCGATGATTTTATAGCATTGATATTGCTTATCTGCTTCTTTTTATCGGCTTTTGTTCTTTCGCGTACCAAGAAGCAGCTTTTGCTTCAAGCCAAAAGTTTTGTGTTTAATCGAGAGCGTGCTAGTATTTTTGCCGATGGCTCTACCATTGATATTCGTTTTCACCTGTTGTTATTGTTGCAAACTTGTATTTTTGGTGGTTTACTTATTTATAACTACTTTAACGACACCTCTCCTTTTTTGATGGAAAAATACTCTTCGGGCGTGTTGTTAACTCTTTATATTGGCGCTTGCTGGGTTTATTTGGCTTTTAAATGTCTTTCATATCGATTTTTAGGTTGGATATTTCTTGATAAAATCAAGACAAACCTTTGGATGGAATCCTACTTTACGTTAATTTATTATGTCGGTTTTGCTCTTTTCCCGTTTGTTTTGCTCCTTATCTACTTTGATCTGAGCGTGAATTATTTAGTTATAATCGGTTTGATTTTCGGGTTATTTGTTAAAATATTGATGTTTTGTAAGTGGATAAAACTTTTTTTCAATCATTTTATCGGCTTATTTCTTTTAATTTTGTACTTTTGTGCCCTTGAAATCATACCATGCTTACTTTTGTATCGTGGTTTGATAGAATTAAACAATTTGTTGACAATAAAACTTTAGGACGTTGAAAATAAAGAAGGTACTTGTATCGCAGCCCAAGCCTGCTTCCGAAAAATCTCCCTATTATGATATCGCTGAGAAATATGGGGTAAAGATTGACTTTCGACCTTTTATTAAGGTAGAAAGCGTTTCTGCCAAAGAAGTTAGACAACAGAAAGTGTCTATTTTGGATTATACAGCTGTATTGTTTACTTCGCGACATGCAATTGATCATTTCTTTCACTTGTGTGGTGAATTACGCATTACTATTCCTGAAACCATGAAGTATTTCTGTGTTACGGAACAAATTGCGTTATACATTCAGAAGTATGTTCAGTATCGTAAGCGCAAAATATTCTTTGGTGCTACTGGTAAAGTGGAAGATTTAATGCCGGCAATTTTAAAGCATAAGACTGAGAAATTCTTAGTTCCGGTATCAGATGTTCACAATGATGATTTGATGCATCTTTTAGATAAGAATAAGATTCAGCACAAAGAGGTTGTTATGTACCGCACGGTGAGTAATGACTTTACTGAAGATGAAGAATTTGATTATGATATGCTCATATTCTTCAGTCCTTCTGGAGTCTCTTCTTTGCAAAAGAATTTTCCAGACTTTGATCAACAAAATATCAAAATCGGAACGTTTGGTTCTACTACAGCACAAGCTGTACGTGATGCCGGTTTGCGTTTAGATTTGGAAGCCCCAACAGTTAAAGCACCATCTATGACTGCTGCTTTGGATCTGTTTATCAAAGAAACCAATAAAGGGAAATAAGTAATTGTAAGACGACGAATTGTAGATTTTCTATTGATTACTTTATCTTAATCGATAGAAAATCTGTAATTCGTCTTTATATTTTGTCCATGAAGCAAACTTTTTCGAAATCAGAGAGATTATGTAGCAAAATTCTTGTTGAGAAGATGTTTGCCGGAGGTTGCTCGCGCTCATTCTCGGTATTTCCATTGCGTGTGGTCTTCATGGAAGTAAAGGAACAAGAATCACCTGTATCTATATTAATCAGTGTTCCTAAAAAGCGATTTAAACGTGCTGTAAAACGCAACTATGTAAAGCGTCAAGTACGCGAAGGATACAGAAAAAATAAGGGAATAGTATTTGATATGCTTGAATCTAAAGACTATAAGCTTGCCATTTCCTTTATTTACCTCTCAGATGAGCTAATCTCTACTCAAGAGATGGAAGCTAAGATTAAGATATTGTTAGCACGTATCGTTGAAAAGTCTAAATGAAGCGAATTCTTTCGTATCTTTTATTGTTGCCGATCTATTTCTATCGGAATGCAATATCTCCTCATACTTCTCCTTCTTGCCGATTTACGCCTACTTGTTCGCAATACGCTATTGAGGCTATCAAGAAGCATGGTCCTTTTCGTGGACTTTATTTATCGGTTCGTCGAATTTTGCGGTGTCACCCTTGGGGTGGATCGGGATATGACCCTGTGCCGTAATAATTGTTTGGTTCAATGGCAGCTATTATTGATATTCATACTCATTTGCTTCCTATAGACCCTTTAAAGGCTATTTGGAACTGCACGCTCAATCAGTTGTCTACTCTTTCTGAAGTTTCTTATGCCTCCATAGGTTTGCATCCGTGGCATCTTTCATCCCACTCCTTGCCTGAGCAAAAAGAGCATTTGGCTGCTGCTGCTCTCTTACCTCAAATTTTCGCCATTGGCGAGGCTGGTATCGATAAGGTCTGCTCTACTCCTATCTCTTTGCAGATGGATGCATTTCTATTTCAGATAAAGCTTGCTGAGCGTCTTGGTTTACCACTGATATTGCATGTCGTAAAAGCGCACAATGAGGTGATGGAGTTAAAGCACTCGCTATCCCCTTCGAACGATTGGATTATTCATGGCTTTCGTGGGAAACCTGAATTGGCTAAGCAATATCTCGATTTAGGATTTTATTTATCTTATGGGGCTTTATACAACTCTGCCTCTCTCCTATTCACGCCTATCAATCGGCTGTTTTTTGAGACCGATGAATCTCCTATTTCTATTTTTCAAATCTATGATGATGCTGCCCGGTTGTTATCTGTTTCCTCTTCTGATTTGATAGCCAAGGTGAGTCAAAATGCTGATAAAGTGTTTTTTAATCATTAAGAGTTGTTTGTTCGAATAAAGAGTCGTACTTTTGCCTACAAGTAAATATTTAAACAAATAATCGTTAAGATGAACTTTGTAGAAGAATTAAGGTGGCGTGGCATGCTTCATGATATGATGCCCGGCACAGAAGAATTATTGGCAAAAGAACAAGTTACGGCTTATCTTGGTATTGACCCCACAGCCGATTCATTACATATCGGACACTTGTGTGGTGTTATGATGCTTCGTCATCTTCAACGTTGCGGACATAAACCATTGGCCCTTATCGGAGGAGCTACTGGTATGATTGGTGACCCATCGGGGAAATCAGCAGAGCGTAACCTGTTGAATGAGGAAACTCTTCGACATAACCAAGCTTGTATCAAACAACAGTTGGCTAAATTCCTTGATTTTGAATCGGATGCTACCAACCGTGCCGAGTTGGTGAACAATTATGATTGGATGAAAGACTTTACTTTCCTTGATTTTGCGCGTGAAGTGGGTAAGCACATTACAGTGAACTACATGATGGCAAAAGATTCGGTAAAGAAGCGTTTGAATGGTGAAGCGCGCGATGGTCTTTCTTTCACAGAGTTTACTTATCAATTACTTCAAGGGTATGACTATGTACATTTGAACCGTACAAAAGGTTGTAAACTTCAAATGGGTGGATCAGACCAATGGGGTAATATCACTACCGGAACCGAGTTAATTCGTCGTACTAATGGTGGTGAGGCTTATGCCTTGACTTGCCCATTGATTACTAAAGCCGATGGTGGTAAATTTGGTAAGACGGAGTCGGGCAATGTGTGGCTTGATGCTAAATATACTACCCCTTACAAATTCTATCAATTTTGGTTGAATGTAAGCGATAGTGACGCTGAACGCTATATTAAGATTTTCACTTCGTTGACTAAAGAAGAGATTAACGATTTGGTAGCTCAGCAAGATGAAGCGCCACATTTGCGTATTTTGCAAAAACGTTTGGCTAAAGAGGTGACAACTATGGTGCACTCTGAGGCTGATTATAACGCAGCAGTTGAAGCTTCTACTATTCTATTTGGTAACGCTACTTCTGAAGCGTTGAAGAAGCTAGATGAAGATACGCTTTTGGCTGTATTCGAAGGAGTTCCTCAATTCGAGGTTTCTCGCGAAGCATTGGTTGAAGGTGTCAAAGCGGTCGATTTGTTAGTTGATAATGCAGCTGTTTTCCCATCAAAAGGCGAAATGCGTAAGATGGTTCAATCGGGTGGCGTATCTTTGAACAAAGAAAAATTAATAGCTTTTGATCAATTAATCAATGCAGATTACTTATTGAATAACAAGTACTTACTTGTTCAACGGGGTAAAAAGAACTATTATTTGCTCATTGCGAAATAAAAAAAAATGCAAAAAGATTTGGAGATATTAAATTGTCTCCATATCTTTGCATCGCTTTTGAAGGAAAGCACATAAGTTTGGACTATGGTGTAATGGCAGCACAACAGGTTTTGGTTCTGTTTGTCTAGGTTCGAATCCTGGTAGTCCAACAAGTTTAAAGGCTCTGAAGTTATTCTTTAGAGCCTTTTTTATGTACAATTCCTTCTTTTTTATTTCTGATATTTCTGGCTCAATTTAGACTCCTTTTCAAGGATCATACCGAAATCCTGAGG
>DKPL01000050.1:22673-23492 GCA_002471185.1 Bacteroides sp. UBA7335 | reverse complement strand
TTTAGATTTATTGCCAAAGTATTCGGGTGAGCTTAACTCATAAAATAGATCGGTTTTCATCTTTTGAATTTCCATTTGCATTTTGCGGCTGCTTCCACATGAGCAAAAAAGCAAACACGAAAGTATTGCGAGATAGATAAGTTTCATACCATAATTTGTTTAATGGTTAGTTACGTTTTTTTGCAAAAATAATAAGAATAATAAGCTGAAAAAGCAATTGGATGTTTTTTATTAGGACCTCGTTACTCTTTGGTTAGCGAACTCTTATATTCTGACGGAGTTAGACCACAATACTTTTTAAAGCACCGGCTGAAATATTTAGGATCAGAGAATCCTGTCATATAGGCAACTTGTGAGAAGTTGTAAACATTGCTTTCGATGAGCTGCATGGCTCTTTTTATTCTAACCTCACGAATAAAATCTACCGGACTTAACCCTGTGATTGTTTTTAATTTTCTGTAAAAGATGGTTCTACTTAGCGATAGTTTATTAGCAAAATCATCAATTGTTAAGTCGGGATTATCCATTTCTTGCTCTAAATATGCCATAGTTTGCTCAATAAACAGTTTATCGTGTGGAATAACCTCTGGTTGCGAAGGAGTCCAAGCACACTCCTGTATTTTAGATTCCTTTAATAGTTTACTTTCGTTTTGTCCGAGCTTACTAATGAACAACTCTTGCAACTGCTTTCTTTGTGCAAAAAGTGTATTAATACGTGCTTTAAGGTATGTGGAACTAAAAGGTTTAGTCATATAGTCATCTATCCCATGTTCTAGGGCAGCAATACGATCATCTAATGACGATTTAGCGGAAAGTAAA
>DKPL01000050.1:20515-22484 GCA_002471185.1 Bacteroides sp. UBA7335 | reverse complement strand
CGGAAAGTAAAATGATGGGAATATGACAAATATCTTTGCTCTCTTTTATTTTACTAATCATCTCCAATCCATCCATTCTAGGCATCATTACATCGCTTAATATCATATCAGGGATAGATTGAAGAGCTAATCTTAATCCCTCTTCACCATTCTTAGCTTCTAATATGGTATAGCTTTTAGTAAGAATCATTCGAAGCAAATTTCGAAGCTCATTATTGTCTTCAACTATTAAGATCGTTTGTCGTTCTGTCTCTTCTTCGGGTGAAGAGTTTTCAGTAACATTTAAAGCGTTATTTTGTAAATCCTCTTTAGATTCTGGTTCATTGGTAGCATCAGTAAGTATTAGTTCTACTTTGTTATCATTTTCTAGTATTCTACGATCCATAGGCAGAGTTACAGTGAAGCAGCTACCTGCCCCTAACTTGCTACTCACTTTTACTTCGCCATGGTGAAGTTCAACCAACTCTTTTACCAGAGATAGGCCAATGCCCGATGATGGTTGCGATGCGTAGAGCTTGCTCGAAGTTTCAAAACGTTTAAATATAGATGCTTGTTGTTCGATAGCTATACCTATGCCTTGGTCGATAACTGAAAGACTAAGTGTATCTTTGTGTTTCTCGACCTTTAGGTAGATTGATTTTTTGGCTGGAGTAAACTTAAAGGCATTAGATAAAAGATTGAAAACCACCTTTTCTATTTTATCCTTATCAATCCATAAGTATAATTCCTCTTCTTTTGATTGTAATTCGAGTGTTATCTGTTTCTCGTAGGCAACGGCTTGGAAGTTCTCTACAACTCGCATCAAAAAGCTGATTAGTTCGGTCTGTTCAACCATTAACTTCATTTTATGATTTTGAATTTTACGAAAATCGAGTATCTGATTAATCAAACGAAGCATACGGTCGGTATTTTTTTGTGCTACTGTGAGGTGTTCTCGGGCGGTTTGCGAGATGGGCTCACTCTCTAAAACTTCGCTGATGGGGCTTGCTATGAGTGTAAGGGGAGTGCGTAACTCATGTGATATATCTGTAAAAAACTTTAGCTTAATGTTTGAAAGTTGTTGCTCCATATTCACCCGATGACGTAGCCGATAAATATAAAATAACACATAAGTAACTAACCCTGTAAACAAGATAAATAGCAAGACATAGAGTACCCATGCCCATGAAGTTTCGCTAAAGGTAGGCACTACTTTTATATGAAGTGAACGTACGTTATCGGTCCATACACCATCGCTGTTTGTTGATTTTACCTCTAATACAAACTCTCCTGCCGGTAGATTGACATAGTTGGCCGATCGACTTTTATCGCTGCTGTTCCATTCTTCTTCTAACCCCTTTAAGCGGTAAGCATACATGATGTTTTCAGACTGGCTATAATCGAGCGCTGCAAATTCAACAATAATATTTCGCTGTGTGCGGTCTAAGGTCAACTCTTCTATATCATCAACCTGTATGCCAGCGGGTTTGCCATGTATCTTCAATCCCGTAAATATAATTGGAGGAGTATAGTTACTCTTTCTGATTTGATCTGGCGAAATATTCAGAAATCCCATATCGGTACCCACTACAAGCTGCCCTTTACTGTTGATTTCGGGAATTGCTTCTGTGAAATTTAACTCTTGATGAAGAACTGTTCTATCGTAGTTGTCGAAAGTCTCGTTTTGGGTATCAAACTTAGATAACGCATTTTCGGTAACAACCCACAGTTGTCGACGGCTATCTTCTATAATTGACAATACCAGGTCCGAGGCCAGTCCGTCTTGTGTAGTATAAGATTTAAACTCGATGCTATCACACAATAAGTTATTTGATACAATCTTATTTATTCCACCTGTAAATGTAGAAACATAAGTATGATTATAACTGTCAGTATAAATGTGCATAACATCGCTCCCAATAAGTCCGGGTCTATTATCGGCATTGTGTTTATTAAGATAGAATTTGATTTCTTCGGGTTGATCGAAATG
>DKPL01000050.1:2905-20327 GCA_002471185.1 Bacteroides sp. UBA7335 | reverse complement strand
GATCGAAATGATTTTTAAAAGAGATTAACCCACTAGTTGTGCCTACTAATAATACACTATCACCTATTTCGGCTATGGTACGCACATTCAAGAAACCTTCGATAGGGTAGTTTTTTAATTCGTTCATATGGCTGATAAACTGTATCTCTCCATGTTGATCTTTCTTCATTAAGTTCAATCCATCATTGTAGCAACCAACCCAAATATTGTTTTGACTATCAGTGAATATATCATAAACATCATTGCCGCTAAGGCTATAGTGATTGTCTGCCTGATGAGTATAGTTTTTTATACCAAACTGATTTGCGCCTTTGGGAGTAAGTTGATATAAACCATAAAACTTAGACCCCATAAAAATAGTACCGTCGGAAGTCTCATGAAAACTATAGATATTAGCCGGAAACGAACTCTTGTGTAGCGTAATCTTACCCTCTTTCGAAAGATAACCTTGCAGCGTCCCATCAGGATTATAAATGCGTATATAACCGCTTTTTGAGGCTACCCAAAAACGGTTAAATCGGTCGGATAAGAAAGCACGAACTTCCATTCCGCTTTCATCGGGCTGAATGCGTTGAAAGATTTTAGGGAAAAAGGTCATCTTTTTTACTCCTCTCGAAGTCACAATCCAAAGATTGCCTTGTTTGTCGAAGTCATAGTAACGAATCAATGGAGTGAAGGCCGACTGTGAATTGTTGGGATCGGTATAGTATAGTTTCAGCTGTTTCCCCTCTCTATCATAATATGAGAAGTTTCCTTTTGTAGGCATTACCCATAGCACATCTTGATGATCTTCGAATATAATATAGTTACGACTATCTCTCCCATAACTCACTACTTCGTTTTGGGGTGTATAAAGATGCTGCATCTCTTTGTCTTTCACATTGAGACGAGTCACCCCGGGTGCTTTCGAGAATATCCAAAATTCGCCTTGACGATCTTCGTAGATAGACAATACCTCATTTGAGGGTTGTGTATTACTTCTTATATCAATTTTTTGAAAAGTATTTTGGCTGGGATTAAAGAGAACCATTCCATTGTCAGTACCCAAGGCAATAGACTCTTTACCAGCGCTCGTCATAACGTTGATTGTATTTATTGCATACGGGATATCGACAATTTTGATGCTACCCGTTTGTGGTTGATAAACTGCTAGCTTATTGGAAGTAGAAACTAAATAGAATAGCCCTTTGTGCTCAAAGATTAGCTTGAAAGGTAAATCGCTATCTATCTTTTTATCTCCTACTATCGTGATGCCTTTGTTAGTCAATATCCATTCATCGGCATCGCTATCTTGGTAAATATAGATAATTTCATTTCCTTTTAGTTTTTTATTGTAAGTACTAAATGGTTCTATTCCCTCCTTCTCTTTGTAGCGTATTTCATCTACTCGAAAGCAGTAGCCATCTTCGCAAGTTATCCATGCTACTCCTTTTTTCAGCGCAAAGATTCTGCTCACTTTATTCTCGCGATAGATTTCGGTCTCTATATTTTTTAGTACATCAATAAACTGTTCACTCTTTCTATCAAATATATATGCTTTGTTATCATATGTTTTGCACCATAAATTTCCATCTATCGTTTCGCTAATCTGATTGATGCGGTTATGTGTGAGTGAGTACTCTTTAGTTGATGAAGCCTTATAGTTCTTAAACGTATATCCATCAAACTTATTTAGTCCGTTCCAGGTGCTTAACCATATAATGCCTTTTTGATCTTGTAAAATGCCTGTAACAATGCTTTGCGCTAAACCATTGTTTACGTTATATTCTTTTACTTGGCAGATAGGTTGAGCTTGAGTTTGAACAGCAAGTAGCAAAACAAGAGATAATAACAATAACCGTTTCATGAAAATAAGATAAATATGTAGTAGACAAAGGTAACGAAAAATGGTGATACACAGTGTGCTGTGTGGTTAATTGACCAATTAGTGAGAGAAATAGCTCTAATAATCCACTTGCAATCTGCAACTAGCGAAGGGGAAACTAGCTTTTGCATGATAATTTTTAAAATTTGTAATTGATAAACCAATATAAGTCTACATTTTATGACAGATAATACACCTGTTAAAATGAAGAATATTGCTATTTTTGTACAACTCGCAGACTGTTAAGGTTGTAGTTTACAAACTTATTGAGTTGAGTACATGCAACACGCACTTATATAAATTGAAATACCATGAAAGTAAAACTAACTTATTTATTACCCTTATTACTACTTACCGGGTGTGATACCTCTTATAAGAACACATCACTCTCTGCCGACAAACGTGCCGAAGATTTGGTAAAGCAGTTGACTCTAGAAGAAAAGGCTCAACTGATGATGGATGCTTCTAAACCAGTAGAACGTTTAGGCATAAAATCGTATAACTGGTGGAACGAAGCACTACATGGTGTGGCTCGTGCGGGTATGGCTACCGTTTACCCACAACCCATTGGAATGGCTGCTTCGTTTGACACCGATGCAGTATATCATGTTTTTCAATCGGTTTCTGATGAGGCTCGTGCTAAAAATACAGCTTATGTAAAGGCAGATAGCAGAGAGCGCTATCAGGGGTTGACAATGTGGACACCTACCGTTAATATTTATCGTGACCCACGATGGGGTAGAGGAATAGAAACTTATGGTGAAGACCCTTATTTGACTAGTCGAATGGGGGTGATGGTGGTAAAAGGATTGCAAGGTCCTGAAGATGCTAAATATGATAAACTACATGCTTGCGCCAAACACTTTGCGGTGCACTCGGGCCCCGAGTGGAATAGACACTCTTATAATGCTGAAAATATAAAGCCACGCGATTTGCACGAAACTTATTTACCACCTTTCGAAGCTTTGGTGAAAGAGGGAAATGTAAAAGAGGTAATGTGTGCATACAATCGCTTTGAAGGCGATCCTTGTTGTGGAAGTGATAGGCTGTTGATGCAGATTTTACGCAATGAGTGGGGGTTTGATGGTATTGTTGTTTCCGATTGTGGTGCTATTGCCGATTTTTACAATGATCGTGGACATCATACTCACAAAGATGCAGCTACGGCCTCGGCAGCAGCTGTGGTGAGTGGTACCGATTTAGACTGTGGCTCGAGCTATAAAGCCTTAGTTGAAAGTGTGCAAAAGGGATATCTTGATGAGAAAGACCTGGATGTATCGGTGCGCCGCTTGATGCGTGCTCGTTTTGCTTTGGGCGAGATGGATGATATCTCTGAAGTTTCGTGGGCTGAGACCCCAATGTCGGTAGTGGCTTCGGCCAAACATGACTCACTAGCTCTTGACATTGCACGTAAGTCGATGACGCTGTTGCAAAACAATAATAGCATTTTACCACTACGACGTGGTGGGTTAACAGTTGCTGTGATGGGACCTAATGCGAATGACTCTGTGATGCAGTGGGGCAATTATAACGGAACACCACTACGCACTATAACGGTGCTTCAAGGCATTCAAGAAGCCTTAGGTGCTAACGATCGATTAATTTACGATCAGGGTTGCCCATGGGTAGAGCGTACACTTATCAAGAGTGCTTTCAACCGTTGCAAGTCGGCCAATGGCAGTGGCTTCACTGCTCGCTATTGGAACAATGTAAATCGTGATGGCAATCCGGTTGCCACCAATCAAGTCACTACTCCTTTCCGCTTTTGTACTTCGGGTGCCACAGTGTTTGCTCCCAATGTTAACTTAACCGACTTCTCGGCAACTTATAACAGTACATTCACACCTGATAAATCGGGTGAGGTTGTTTTCGAACTTTATAGCTACGGAACCGGTCGTTTGCGCGTCGATGGTCAGGAAGTGAAAGGATTCACTAACCGTCATGGTGCACGCAAAACAACTCATACCATGAAGGTTGAAGCCGGAAAACCTTATGATATAGAGATTGACTATGAGTATCTGCGAAGTGATGCTCAGTTGAATTTCGATTTAGGCTTCAAAGAAGATGTTGACATCAAACGCTCTGTTGCTGCTGTGAAGGATGCAGATGTAGTGGTGTTTGTAGGAGGAATATCGCCAAGTCTTGAAGGGGAAGAGATGGGAGTAAACCTACCCGGATTTAAAAAAGGCGATCGCACCGAGATTGAGCTACCTGAGGTGCAACGTGAACTGATAGCCGCTTTGCATGAAGCCGGCAAAAAGATTGTTTATGTCAACTGCTCAGGCTCGCCCATTGCACTTCAACCCGAAACAAAACGCTGTGAGGCTATTCTGCAAGCATGGTATCCCGGACAAGCCGGAGGTAAAGCAGTGGCAGATGTTCTCTTTGGCGAATACAACCCTGCCGGTCGTCTGCCTGTTACCTTTTATAAGAGTATTGATCAGTTGCCCGATTTTGAAGATTACAACATGACCGGGCGCACTTATCGCTATATGGACGATGCGCCACTCTATCCTTTTGGTTATGGACTTAGCTATACTACGTTCAGTTACGATCCTGCCACTCTTAATAAAAGTGAGGTTAAAGCGGGCAAAACAGTGCGGCTTTCGGTGCCTGTGACCAATGTTGGAGAACGTGATGGCGATGAGGTAATTCAAGTCTACTTGCGTAAGAAAGGCGATCAAGATGGTCCTATCAAAACACTGCGTGCATTCAAGAGAGTAAATATTCAAGCAGGAACAACGCTAACCACGGTGTTCGATCTTGGCAATAAGGAGCTAGAGTGGTGGGATGATTCTACCAATACCGTAAAGGTAACTCCCGGTGAATATGAAATCTTAGTAGGTGCTAGTTCTAAAGATGAAGACTTGCAGCGCATGCCACTAACCATTATTTAATTGCATTATCAACCGTTTCATCTATAACTCAAAAAGGCTTATCTGAATCATTAAGAAATCAGATAAGCCTTTTTGCTATTGACTAGTTTATGCCTCACTCTTCTACTTGTAGCAAATCGCTCATGATATCATCCGAAATAAAAATTCCCGCGTGTGTGAGCTTTAAAGTCTGTTTTATCAGTTCCAACTTACCGTTGCTCAGGTGAGGTTTTGCCATCTTTAAGCAATAATTGAGTTGCTCTTTCCCAAAACGCTTTTCTAGTTCAGCAAGGTCAATACCCCAATAGGTTCTCAAGGTTGTAATGATGTATTCATTATACTGAGTAAGTAGTGATAATTCTTCTTTCTCGTATGGTCTGCAGCCGCTATTCATTCCAGCAATGTAGTCGGTTAGCGAGGCCATATTCCACTCGCGCTCTTTCCCATTAAATGAGTGAGCCGATGGGCCACAGCCTAAGTAGTGTACCCCTTTCCAGTACGAAGTGTTGTGTTGCGAATACATTCCCGGCTTGCAGAAGTTTGATATCTCATAATGCTCATACCCTGCCGATTTCAGTTTACTGATTAGCATTTCAAAAAATAACAAGCTACTATCTTCGTCAACCTCCTTAACTTGGTGCTGTTGTCGCAACTGATGAAGTGCTGTGCCCTCTTCATAAATTAAATGATAAGCCGAGATATGTGCAACGCCCAGGTCTATGGCTTGCTGCAAATCTCGTGCCCAACTGTCGGGTGTCTCTCCCGGTAGCCCATAAATCAAATCGATACTGATATTGTTAAATCCCGCTTTGCGACATTTGCTTACCGCCTCAATGGCTTGTGTTGCCGAGTGTCTACGTTTCAATAATTTCAGCGTATCGTCATTAAAGGTCTGTATACCAATACTAATTCGATTGAACGGAAGCTCAGCCAGTGCACAGATATACTCATCTGTCAGGTCATCCGGGTTGGCTTCCAGAGTTATCTCCTGAGCAGCTTGCATGCCATATATCCTTTCGATTACCTCAAATACCCGTTTAAACTCATCCATGCTGAGTTGCGACGGAGTACCACCACCAAAATAGATTGTTTTGACGGGTTGATCTCCTAAATACTCTTTTCTGCATTCAAGCTCTTTACACAAAGCTTCAATGTAGCTCTTACTCTGTTCGCTACAGGTTGTAGAATAAAAATCGCAATAGATGCAACGCGTTTTGCAAAAAGGAACATGTATGTATATGCCTGCCATGAGTCTGTTTTTTAGCTGGAATTAGATTACAAAAGTAATGTTTTTATAGTGAGGTTGCTATACCGATATTCAGATAATGATAAATAGCTTGCTGGTTGGCGTTGCAGAGTGATAAAAGCTAGTGCGCTTCCTTCCGCACTGTGGTGAAACCTTCTCTGCACTTTAGTGCGGAAGGGAGCGCACTAAAATAGTCATTGCTTTCTATCACATTTTCAATACTGTTTTTGTGCCTTCTTCGCTCTTTCTTTTTTCACTGCTTCTTTTATATATAAGGTCTATTTTTTAATACATGCTATAGCTATAACCCTATAACTGGCAAGCGCAATCTGATGAAGTGAATGTTTGGTGTTATGGCTGTCCTTTGTCGCTGTTATATTTCAACAAACAAGATAAGTTTCCTGATGTATAAATCAAGATTTGTTCATTTCAAATCAAGGTATTTATTGTGCTAGAAAACATTGTTTAGTAACACCTATATTAAATTGTTTTTCAATATATTAATTTATAATTTGCGAAATCAAAAATTAACGGTATGTGATAAACATACTTATTTATTCATTTTAAATCTCATATATTATGAAAGTATATCAGACAAATGAAATTAAGAACATCGCCCTATTGGGAAGTTCTGGCTCTGGGAAAACCACTCTCGCTGAAGCAATGCTCTTCGAGAGTGGTCTTATAAAACGTCGCGGATCAATAGCCGCAAAAAATACTGTAAGTGATTATTTCCCTGTTGAGCAAGAGTATGGATACTCTGTATTTTCTACCGTGTTTCATGTAGAATGGAACAACAAAAAACTGAATTTTATAGACTGTCCGGGCGCGGACGACTTCATTGGAAGTACTGTAACTGCACTTAATGTAACCGACACTGCCATCATCCTTATCAATGGACAATATGGTGTAGAAGTTGGTACGCAAAATCATTTCCGATATACTGAAAAACTGAATAAACCCGTCATTTTTCTTGTCAATCAACTCGACAACGATAAATGCGATTACGATAACATCTTGGAACAACTGAAAGAGGCTTATGGCTCAAAAATCGTTCCTATACAATATCCCATATCTACCGGACCAGGATTCAATGCACTGATTGATGTGTTGTTGATGAAAAAATATTCGTGGCCACCCGAAGGCGGTGCACCTGTCATCGAAGATGTGCCTGCTGATGAAATGGATAAAGCCATGGAATGGCATAAAAACCTGGTTGAGGCTGCTGCTGAGAATGATGAAAGCCTAATGGAAAAATTCTTTGAATCGGACTCTCTAACTGAAGATGAAATGCGCGAAGGTATCCACAAAGGATTGATTGCTCGCGGCATGTTCCCTGTGTTCTGTGTATGTGCAGGCAAAGATATGGGTGTGCGCCGTTTAATGGAGTTCTTGGGCAATGTCGTTCCTTCTGTTTCTGAAATGCCAAAGGTGGAGAATACCGATGGAAAGGAAGTAGCACCAGATGCTGCTGCACCTGCTTCTCTTTATTTCTTTAAAACAAGTGTTGAACCTCACATCGGTGAAGTATCTTACTTTAAAGTAATGAGTGGAAAGGTTCACGAAGGTGACGATTTACTCAATGCAGATAGAGGGTCTAAAGAGCGTATAGCACAAATCTATAGTGTGGCCGGAGCTAACCGCGAAAAGGTGGAAGAACTGAAAGCCGGTGATATTGGTGCAGCTGTGAAACTCAAAGATGTAAAAACCGGGAATACGCTAAATGCGAAAGATGTTCACAACCGCTTCGACTTTATCAAGTATCCTAACTCAAAATATACACGTGCTATCAAACCTGTCAATGAGGCTGATGTGGAAAAAATGATGGCTATACTTACTCGTATGCATGAGGAAGATCCTACTTGGGTTATCGAACAATCTAAAGAACTAAAACAAACATTGGTTCACGGACAAGGTGAGTTTCATTTACGCACATTAAAGTGGCGCTTAGAGAACAATGAAAAGCTTCCTGTTAAATTTGAAGAACCCAAAATACCTTATCGCGAAACAATCACAAAGCCTGCTCGTGCCGACTATCGACATAAAAAACAATCGGGTGGTGCCGGACAGTTTGGTGAGGTGCATCTTATTATCGAACCCTACAAAGAAGGTATGCCACTGCCCGATACTTACAAGTTTAATGGGCAAGAATTCAAAATATCTGTTAGAGGTACTGAAGAAATATCATTGGATTGGGGCGGAAAATTAGTGTTTGTTAACAGTGTGGTTGGCGGTGCTATCGATTCACGCTTTATGCCGGCCATTCTAAAAGGGATTATGGCTCGCATGGAGCAAGGTCCACTGACTGGCTCATATGCCCGGGATGTTCGTGTAATTGTGTATGATGGAAAAATGCATCCGGTTGACTCTAACGAAATCTCTTTTATGCTTGCTGGACGAAATGCCTTCAGTGAAGCATTCAAAAATGCAGGTCCAAAGATTCTTGAACCAATTTATGATGTTGAGGTCTTTGTTCCGTCTGACAAAATGGGCGATGTGATGGGAGATCTTCAGGGAAGACGTGCAATGATTATGGGTATGAGTAGTGAAAAAGGTTTTGAGAAACTTGTTGCGAAAGTTCCTCTTAAAGAGATGTCTTCGTACTCTACAGCATTAAGTTCTTTAACAGGTGGACGAGCTTCGTTTATTATGAAGTTTGCAAATTATGAACTAGTACCTGCTGATGTTCAAGATAAGTTGATAAAGGATTTTGAAGCGAAGCAAGTCGAAGACTAAATTATTTTTGTTTAAAGTATGATGAGGCGCTCTATTCACTCTTTTGAGAGGGATAGAGCGCTGTTTCTTTAACAAGTATTAATAAAGGTAGAAAAAAATACACTAAAGCATTAATTTTTTATTAATTTTGCAAACCAAAGGACTATAACTTTTGTTATACTCGACAGATTAGTTGTTTATATCTCTAATCGGGTTAATTTTAGAAAACGATGGTTTAAAATAGGTTAATAAGTTAGGTATGTTAATTAGCGAGTGTTAAATTTGTTGCAATGAAAAAGTCAACAATTTGGATATTAGGTATTGTGATGGGGCTATCATTTATCGGTCTACTCTATCTTCAAGTGAGCTACATAGAGGCAGTGGTGAAGATGCGTAAAGAGCAATTTGATACTTCGGTAAGAAATAGTTTGTATCAGGTATCTAAAGATGTAGAGTTCGCTGAAACCGACAGATGGTTGCGCGAAGATATTTCGGAGGTAGAAAGAAAGGCTTTGACAGCTTCGTCTTCATCAATGCAAGGACAAAATCTGGTGCAGCAAACTCAACGATTTACTGTGAAAGGATCTGATGGTCGTATTATGTCCGATTTTGAACTAAAAGTGATAACCGAGAAACCATCTGAAATGCCCAAGATGATGATTTCTAAAAGACATGGTGGAAATACAATACCAAAGACTTCAAAGTCGCTTTTGGATGCGGTGAAGAACCGATATATGTATCAGCGTGTTTTATTAGATGAGGTAGCGTTGCAAATGGTTTATAGAGCAAGTGATCGTCCTATTGGCGAACGAGTTCGTTTTAAAGATTTGGATGATTATATAAAGTCAGCTTTGTTAAATAATGGAATTGAAATGCCTTATCATTTTACGGTGATTGATAAAGATGGCAAAGAAGTATATCGATGTGCCGACTATGAAACAAAAGGAAGTAATGATACGTATACTCAACCACTTTTTCAGAATGATCCACCTGCAAAAATGAGTATCGTGAAAATTCACTTTCCCGGAAAGCATGACTATATATTCGACTCGATAAGCTTTATCATTCCATCGATGATATTTACATGTGTCTTGTTGATAACATTCATCTTTACACTTTATTTAGTTTTCCGTCAAAAGAAACTTTCAGAGATGAAAAATGACTTTATCAATAATATGACTCATGAGTTTAAAACGCCAATCTCAACAATATCATTGGCTGCGCAAATGCTCAAAGACCCAGCTGTTGGTAAGTCTCCGCAAATGTTTCAACATATATCGGGAGTTATCAATGACGAAACAAAAAGGCTGCGCTTCCAAGTAGAAAAAGTTCTTCAGATGTCTATGTTCGATCGTCAGAAGGCTACTTTAAAAATGAAAGAGATTGATATGAATGAATTGATAACAGGGGTAATCAATACATTTGCTCTTAAGGTAGAAAGATATAACGGTGCTATAAAGTCAGAATTGCAAGCAACTGACCCTATGATTTTTGCAGA
Source organism: Bacteroides sp. UBA7335 (assembly GCA_002471185.1). Lineage (GTDB taxonomy): Bacteria > Bacteroidota > Bacteroidia > Bacteroidales > Bacteroidaceae > Bacteroides. The sequence goes on along the minus strand of DKPL01000050.1, from coordinate 10,128 downwards.
TGAAATGCATATCACTAACGTTATTTTCAATCTAATGGATAATGCCGTGAAGTATAAGAAGACCGATGAAGATTTGGAATTGGATGTTCGAACATGGAACGAACCTGGCAAATTTATGATCTCTATACAAGACAACGGTATCGGTATTAAAAAAGAAGACATTAAAAAGATATTTGAAAAATTCTATCGAGTGCATACAGGTAATCTGCACGACGTGAAAGGATTTGGATTAGGACTGGCATATGTGAAGAAGATTATCCAAGACCACAAAGGTGTGATAAGAGCTGAGAGTGAGCCAGGTGTTGGAACTAAATTTATTATTGCATTACCTTTATTAAAAAATTAATGATATGGACGAGAAACTGCGTATTTTACTATGCGAAGATGATGAAAATCTTGGCATGCTTTTAAGAGAATATCTTCAAGCAAAAGGTTATTCTGCAGAACTTTATCCTGACGGTGAAGCCGGATATAAGGCATTCTTGAAAAACAAATATGATCTTTGCGTATTTGATGTCATGATGCCTAAAAAAGATGGATTTACATTAGCTCAGGATGTGCGTGCTGTGAATGCCGAAATTCCTATTATCTTCTTAACTGCTAAAACATTAAAAGAAGATATTCTAGAAGGATTTAAAATTGGTGCTGATGACTACATTACGAAGCCATTTAGCATGGAAGAACTTACTTTCAGAATTGAAGCTATCTTGAGACGTGTACGTGGCAAGAAAAACAAAGAAAGTAATGTTTACAAAATTGGTAAATTTACTTTTGATACTCAAAAGCAAATTCTTGCTACTGATCAAAAGCAAACTAAATTGACTACTAAAGAGTCTGAATTATTAGGATTGCTTTGTGCTCATGCCAATGAAATATTGCAACGTGACTTTGCTTTGAAGACTATTTGGATTGATGATAACTATTTCAATGCAAGAAGTATGGATGTGTATATCACAAAATTACGTAAACATTTGAAGGAAGATCCATCAATTGAAATTATTAATATTCATGGAAAAGGATATAAATTAATAACTCCTGAAGCTGAATAAGCCGACTGAATGTTCTAAAATATAAAAAAGCCCGGAAGAGTATCTTCCGGGCTTTTTTATATTTCTTAATAATTAATCAGTGATTCGCTTGTTGATAACGATGTATGACACAAGTCCTACAATAACTAAAGCGATAGAGCCTCCTAAAATTGCATTATTGTTGACATTACCAACAAATGAACAACATATTAGAATGACTGCTCCAATCACGATTAATATTAAACCTAGGTTCTTTAATAAGCCTTTCATGTGTGTGTATTTTAATAGTTATTTTTTTTCTTGGTCACAAATTAAAGCATAATTATTTAACGAACGAAATTATTTATGCAAAAAAAATATTATTGCAAACAAATACTCTATTATTATTATGTATCAGGACTTTGAATTAGTGAATATCGTTCGAAGTACTTCTTGACTAATCTCTAAATTATCTGGAGTAATACCCTCTAAGGCTTGTTTTAACGTCTCATTGGCTATATGACGTGCTTTTGCCTCTAAACTTTTTCCGGTACGTGTAAGGTGGATTAAGTTAGTACGACGATCTTTTTTGTCGGATATGCGAACAACTAAATGTTGTCGCTCCATATTGTCAATCAACCGTGTCATACTTGGCTTGTCTTTGAATGTTGCATTGCATAATTCTTGCTGTGTAACACCATCTTTCTCCCAGAGAAAAATGAGAACTGTCCACTGCTCGGGGCTTATTTCCAGTCCACCTTGGCGGAAGTTTCTATGTAGCTTGCGATTGATTGCTGCAGATACTTTACCATTGAGAATAGCAAATATCAATCGAATGTCAAAGTTAAATTGCTCGGTCATAAGATGATTGTTTAAACAACTTTGCAAAGTTAAAGTACTTCTTTGATAATTCCTATCTTAAGGTATAAAAAAAGATTAAATGTTTGTGAGGCAAAATAAAATGACTAACTTTGCACCCGCATTAAAAAAATAATTATTCATTATTTAATTAAACGAGTATGAATCAATACGAAACCGTTTTCATTTTAACTCCCGTTTTGTCTGATGTTCAGATGAAGGAAGCGGTAGAGAAATTTAAAGGTATTCTTCAAGCTGAAGGAGCCGAAATTATCAATGAAGAAAACTGGGGATTGAAGAAATTGGCTTACCCAATTCAAAAGAAATCTACTGGTTTTTATCAATTGATCGAGTTTAAAGCAGATCCAACTGTTATCGACAAGTTAGAACTTAACTTCCGTCGTGATGAGCGTATCATCCGTTTCTTGACTTTCAAGATGGAAAAATATGCTGCAGAATATGCTGCTAAGAGAAGAAGTGTTAAATCAAGCAAAAAGGAGGATTAAATTATGGCACAACAAGTTCAATCAGAAATCAGATATTTGACTCCGCCCTCAGTAGACGTTAAGAAGAAAAAATACTGCCGTTTCAAAAAAAGTGGTATTAGATATATCGACTACAAAGATCCTGAATTCTTGAAGAAATTTTTGAATGAGCAAGGGAAAATCCTTCCACGTCGCATCACTGGTACTTCTTTGAAGTTCCAACGTCGTATCGCGCAAGCTGTGAAGAGAGCTCGTCACTTGGCGTTATTGCCTTATGTAACTGACATGATGAAATAAGAAGGAGGAATAGTATGGAAATTATTTTAAAAGAAGACGTAGTAAACTTGGGTTATAAGAACGATATCATAACTGTTAAATCTGGTTATGGCCGTAATTACTTAATCCCTACAGGAAAAGCTATCATCGCTTCTCCTTCTGCAAAGAAAATGTTGGCTGAAGATTTGAAGCAACGTGCTCACAAACTTGAGAAAATCAAGAATGATGCTGAAGCGTTGGCTGCTAAATTGCAAGGCGTTTCTCTAACTATTGCTACTAAGGTAAGCTCTACTGGATCAATTTTTGGTTCTGTAGGCAATATTCAAATCGCTGAAGCTTTGGCTAAGTTAGGATTTGATATTGATAGAAAGATTATCGTAGTGAAAGATGCTGTTAAAGAAGTTGGTCAATACACTGCAACTGTAAAATTACACAAAGAAGTTTCTGTTGAAATTCCTTTTGAAGTTGTTGCTGAATAATCTCTGCTTTATAAGATAAAAAAAGAGTCTGGATACATTTGTATTCAGACTCTTTTTTTATCTTATATATTACTCTTTTTATTGAATAGTCTTATGTGTGGTTGGATTTTTATTTTTGTCAATTGCTTGGGAATCGAAAAAAATAGGCACAAAAAAAAGTCTGGAGTGCTAAGCACAGCAGACTTTCAATTCTCTCGTTAATAGATTTCTCTATTATTCAGCTGGAGTTACTGCAACACCAACTACAGTGTCAGTTACCAATGAATCTCCAACTACACCTTCAGCAGTTGCTTCAACTACTTCTACATTTACTGCATCTGATGCAGTTGCTTCTTCAGCTTCAACTTTAGCTGCTTTTTGTGCACATGAAGCGAAAGATCCAGCCATGATAGCTGCTACGAATACATAAACTAATTTTTTCATTTTCGTTTGCTTTTAAATCTGTAATACAATCAATTGCTTATTAAAACGTTGCAAAGATATGTACTTTTAGAATACGTTGTTCCAAAAAAGCCAACTTTTTTTATGTTTTTTTTCGAGCTGTTCTATCTATTTGTCTTGCAACATGTTATAAAACATATTACTCTTCGGTAATGCTATTATAGAGGTATCTTTTGATGCTTCGCTTTGGGGTTTTCTCAAATTCAGTTGGATATAACTGGATTTTACTAACCTTTTCATATGCGGCTACGCTGTTATTTAAGTTCTTAAGATTTTCATCCATAATAGCATCTAAGCTTTCTTGGTTATTCAATCCTAATGAATCTAATGCTTCATAGTCTGCATACACTAAAGCTACTAACTTTTTGTTTCGCTCAATAATTAAACTTTCAATGATGAAAGGTAAGTTATTCAGCTTGTTTTCTATTTCTTCTGGGAATATGTTTTGACCACTTGAGCTTAATATCATGCTCTTGCTTCTTCCGCGAATATAAATATTACCATTGTCATCAATAGTACCTAAATCGCCAGTGCGAAGCCATCCATCTTCAGTAAATGCCTCTTTGGTAGCTTCGGGGTTTTTATAGTAGCCTGTCATTACATTTTCTCCTTTAACTTGAATTTCTCCAAGAGTCGCTTCTGGATCTTTACGATAGACTCTGGCTTCCATTATATCAAGTATTTTACCAGAAGAAGTGGGAATAAACTCGTTCCATGGTGCATAACTAATTAATGGGCCGCACTCTGTCATTCCATAGCCTATAGTAAAAGGAAATTTAATTCGATAAAAGAACTCCTCTACTTCTGGATTCATTGCTGCTCCACCTATAATTATCTCTTTAAATCTTCCTCCTAATGCATCGATTAGTTTCTTGCGGATTTGTCCATATATTCTATTATCTAGTAATGGTATATTCAATGCCCAACGCATGCCTTTCTTATTAATTAATGGCTGAATAGTGTTTTTGTATATTTTTTCTATTACTAGTGGGACAGTTATAATAAGATTAGGTTTTACCTCTTCAAATGCTTTAAGAAGTATTTTTGGTGATGGTATTTTGCCTAGTAATGTAACGTGTGTTCCTACGGCAGTAGCTGTCAGAAAATCAAATGCGCAACCATAAGCATGTGCTAGTGGCAAGAATGATAATACGCGATCTCCTTTTTCAAGCAATTTAGTACGTATGCCAAAAGTTACATTGCCAGCTAAATTATTACCCGTTAGCATTACTCCCTTGCTAAATCCAGTTGTACCTGATGTATAGTTCAATAACATAACTTTATCATTTGATAGAGTTGTATATTGCACATTGTTTCTGGTAAATCCATTAGGATAGGCTTCGAACATGGCATCATCAACCTTTTTCATGAAACGTTGGATACACTCTCCGTCACGTTGATGTAGGCATCGGAAGTCTGTTAATGAAATTACTCCTCTTAAATTTGCGATTTTATCTTCTTCGAGCGTATCCCAAATGGCATCACTTGTAAATAAGAAGACTGATTCTGAGTGATTGATAATATGATGGACATCGTTTGGGTTGAAATCTTGAAGAATAGGTACTACAATAGCGCCATAGGTAATGGTTGCCATATAAGCAATGCACCAACGAGTATTGTTTTTTCCGATGATAGCTATTTTGTCACCGCGTCGTAAGCTGCAATGTTTAAATAGTAGATGCAGTCGAGCTATTTCCTCAGCTACTTCTCCATAAGTAAAACTAATGCTTTCACCATAATCGGTGTAGCATGGTAAATCCCAATTTTCGCGAAAGCTATTCTCATACAGCTTAATAAAATTCTCTTGTATCATTGCACGTTTTTTAGTGAACTGTGCAAAAATAGTAATAAACTTCTTAACTAAAGCCATAATTACTCATATTTTATAATATAATGTCCCTTTCTTAAGATTTGATATATTGCTTTTTAAGAATCTTGCGATGTACTTATATCTTTGCTTAGTATGCTTCTCTTCGCTATTTATTCTGATGTTATTCTATTTTTGTGATATTCTAATTTTTAAGTTTCTTCATAGAATACCAAATCATTTACTTTGAAAGCATAAAATTGTTACATAACACAAAATAAACAAAATATTATATATCTCCAATTTTCTTAGATAATTTTTCGCATTGTGATTTGCTAAGCCTGTGCAGATTAATATGTAACTTTGCACACTCAATACAATACTGTATTTTAATTATGATTGATACTACTGTTTTTCAGGATAAGACAGCTGTTTATTATACACTTGGCTGTAAATTGAATTTTTCAGAAACTTCAACGATTGGTAAAACATTGCGTGAGGCTGGGGTGCGTACTGCACGAAAAGGAGAAAAAGCAGATATTTGCGTGGTAAATACATGCTCAGTAACGGAGATGGCAGATAAAAAATGTCGTCAAGCAATTCATCGACTAATAAAACAGCACCCTGGTGCTTTTGTTGTTGTTACAGGATGTTATGCACAACTTAAGCCGGATGCAGTTGCTAAAATTGATGGTGTCGATATTGTGTTAGGTGCTGAACAAAAGAAAGATTTATTGCAATATTTAGGAACTCTTCAGAAGCATGAAGTTGGGGAGGCACATATTAGTGCTACTAAAGATATTCGAGCTTTTGTTCCATCATGTTCGCGCGGTGATCGTACTCGTTATTTTTTGAAGGTGCAAGATGGTTGCGATTATTATTGTTCTTATTGTACAATTCCATTTGCTCGTGGTCGTAGCCGTAATGGTACTGTTGCTTCTATGGTTGATCAAGCTCGTCAAGTAGCTATCGAGGGAGGAAAGGAAATAGTGCTTACTGGAGTGAATATTGGCGACTTTGGAAAAAGTACTGGTGAAACATTTTTTGATTTAGTAAGAGCACTTGATGAAATAGAGGGAATTGAACGATATCGTATTTCTTCAATTGAGCCTAATTTGCTTACCGACGAAATAATTGACTTTGTTTCAAAGTCAAAACGTTTTATGCCTCATTTTCATATACCATTGCAATCGGGTAGTGATGATGTACTTAAGTTGATGCGTCGTAAATATGATACAGCTCTTTTTGCATCTAAAATCGCAAAAATAAAAGAGGTGATGCCTCATGCTTTTATTGGAGTAGATGTTATTGTTGGGACTCGTGGTGAGACGGATGATTTTTTTGAGGATGCTTATAATTTTATTGCAGACTTAGAGGTGACTCAATTGCATGTATTTAGTTATTCGGAGCGTCCAGGAACCCAAGCTTTAAAGATTGAACACATAGTAACTCCTGATGAAAAGCACCGTCGGAGTCAGCGTCTTTTAGCTCTATCTGATGAGAAAACTCATGCTTTCTATGCCCAATATATTGGGAAATCAATGAAGGTTTTACTTGAAAAGTCTAAACCGGGTACTCCGATGCACGGTTTTACTGATAATTATATTCGTGTTGAAATTCCTCAAGATGAATCGTTGGATAATACTATCGTAACTTTGCATTTGGGTGATTTTACTGAAGATAAAACAGCTTTGAATGGACTAAGCGATTAATCCTTTTATGTTATTAGAGATTCTGGTGATAGTTGAAAGGAAAATGTTTTATATATAATCATGGAATTCTCAAAAGTTTATACAATGTATGGACTTTTGGAATTTCTGTTTTTATAGACAGATATATTTAAGGGTATTTTGATGTAATGTGTCTTTAT
>DKPL01000050.1:949-2716 GCA_002471185.1 Bacteroides sp. UBA7335 | reverse complement strand
ATTTTTTTGATCGTTGATAGGCTAGCTCTAGCTAATAGTATATCATTCTTTTCATTTATAATGGAAAGATGTTGTTTTCTTTATTAGAAATAGAAAAAGAGTGTATATTTGAAGTTAAATAGCGATAATGTATTCGCTCATGAAATTATATTATTGTCTTTTTTTGATTAAGAAGCATGATGCAAAATGAAAATAAAATAGCAGTTGTTATCCTCAATTGGAATGGTTGTGAAATGCTTCGCAAATTTCTTCCCTCTGTAGTGCAATATTCCGATAATGATTGTATAGATATTTATGTTGCCGATAATGGTTCTACAGATGACTCTGTAAAGATGTTACATACAGAGTTTCCTTCAGTAAATATTATTATTCTTCAACAAAATTATGGTTTTGCTGAGGGATATAATAAGGCTTTAGAGCAAATATCAGCACAATATGCTGTTTTATTAAATTCGGACGTAGAAGTTACACCCAATTGGCTTACTCCTCTAGCTTCTTATATGGATTCTCATCCTGAAGTTGCTGCATGCCAGCCTAAGATTCTTAGTTATAGAGATAAAAATAAATTTGAATATGCTGGGGCTGCAGGGGGATATCTTGATAAGTATGGTTATCCATTTTGTCGTGGACGTATTTTGAATGTCGTTGAAACTGACTATGGACAATACGATACAATCACATCAATATTTTGGGCAACTGGAGCTGCTCTTTTTATTAGGCTGGCAGATTATCGTGGCATTGGTGGATTGGATGGACGTTTTTTTGCACATATGGAGGAAATTGATTTATGCTGGAGACTTCGTGCAAGTGGATATGATATTGTATGCATTCCTCAAAGTGTGGTTTACCATGTTGGCGGTGCAACACTTTCAAAAGAAAATCCACGTAAAACGTTTTTGAATTTTAGAAACAATCTGCTTATGTTATATAAAAACCTTCCAAACTCAGAGTTAAATTCGGTGATGAGTGTGCGCACAGTTCTTGACTATGTTGCAATGCTTCAATATCTATTCCGTGGTGATATGAAAAATGCGAAAGCAGTATTAAGTGCGCGAAAAGAATATCACAAAATGAAACACGATTTAGCTATAGATCGAGATCTGAATTTACAAAAAACTTCTATTAGCGTTGTTCCTGAACGGATAAAAAATAGTATCTTGTGGCAGTTTTATGCGAAAGGAATCAGGAGCTTTTCGCAAATATCAAACTTTAAATAATAAGTAATATGGAAAAAAAATTAGTCAGACACATAGGTCTTGTGGCTCACGATGCAATGAAAAAAGATTTGATAGAATGGGTATTATGGAATTCGGAATTATTAATTGGTCATAAGTTTTATTGTACAGGAACAACTGGAACATTAATTTTAAAAGCTTTAAAGGAAAAACATCCTGATGTAGAATGGGATTTTACCATTCTTAAATCTGGACCTTTAGGTGGTGACCAGCAAATTGGTTCTCGTATTGTAGAAGGTAAGATTGATTATCTTTTTTTCTTTACTGACCCAATGACTCTTCAACCTCACGATACTGATGTTAAGGCATTAACTCGTCTTGCCGGTGTTGAAAATATCGTTTTTTGCTGTAATCGCTCTACTGCAGATCACATTATCTCTAGTCCATTATTTGTTGATCCTTCTTATGTGCGTACTCTTCCAGATTATAGTGGGTATGTACAACGTTTTGCTAATCAAGCCGTGGTTAGTGAAGCTGTTCAATCGGTTCAGAAACGCAAAACAAAAAAGCAACAACAGTGATTAGGCACAAA
>DKPL01000050.1:0-790 GCA_002471185.1 Bacteroides sp. UBA7335 | reverse complement strand
AACGCAAAACAAAAAAGCAACAATCGGCTGTTAATAATAAATAAGGTGGTCTTTATATAATGTCCATTTTGTTAATATTTAAACTGCATTTCAAAAGTTAAACATGAGATTTTTGAAATGCAGTTTGCTTATAGGGATATCTTTTAATTTCTGTTGCAAGTCATTTCAATGCCTGCCATATCTACTTCTGCCCCCATTGGAGGATTGCGCTTTCCGAGTTTCAGTTCTATGGTTTCTATTTGATTATAATCTTTAAAAAGTCGTTTAATTATCCGAGCTGCTATGTTTTCTAACAATTTAGATGGAATGTCCATCTCTGATTTAATTGATTCAAAAACGTTTGCATAGCTTACTGTATTGCTTACTTCATCTGTTAACGCTGCAATTTGAATATTTACTTTTAATCTTATGGTTACATAAAATTCATTGCCCACTATTTGTTCTTGAGGGGCTACCCCGTGGTAAGCAAAAAAAACAATATTATTTAGAAAAATATAGCTTGATTGAATCTGCATATTTTATATTATTTTGGAGTGAATTATAATACACAAAGGTAGATATCATGCTAAATAAATACAAGGATTCGGTTAATATTTTGTGATATGATTTCTAAAGTAAAATGGATTGAAGAGAATGGTAAAAATAGTTTGTTCTTAAATTCTTAGAATTTGTAATTCTATGAACATTCTTTGGCTAGTCTAAATAAAAAAAGCTATATTTTCAGTCCTTCTTAGTTGCGCTCTAATTTCTTCTTAATTATATTAATTGATCTTTTGACAATAAGTTCATT
>DKPL01000036.1:14999-17054 GCA_002471185.1 Bacteroides sp. UBA7335 | reverse complement strand
AGAAGAAGTGGAAAAGAAACAGAGGCCATCGAAATGTGTAAGAAGGCTCTAGAGTATGGGCCTGAAAATCCCTACATTCATATCATAGATGGGCAAGTGAAGTTATTAAGTGGAGACCATAAAGAAGCACAAGAGTCATGGAAAAAAGCATATGAAATTCTTCCTGACATTGATGTATATATGCAAATTGCTTCGTTCTTATACGAAACTGGATATATTGACGCTTCAATTTATTATGCTGAAATGGCATTAGAGGTTAAAGGAGATCATACAGACGTATATAATCATATTATTTCATGTTGTATCACGAGTCAAAATGCTGAAAAGTTCTGCAAATATGGAAGTAAAGCAACTCCAGCAATTAGCGCAAGCGATATTTGCTACTATATTGAGAATTTATATCCCAACGAGAAAGAAGCATACGCTAAATTTATAGAACAAGTAAAAACAATAGCCAAATTAAATTCTTAAAACAACACGAATTATAGACATTATGGAATCTGTTACTTTTATACATTGGTGTTTAGACAATCTTAATTATTGGACCATAACTTTATTAATGACCATCGAAAGCTCATTTATACCGTTTCCATCCGAAGTTGTAGTTCCACCAGCAGCATATAAAGCTGCAGTTTATGGCAATATGAATGTTTTTTTAGTAGTTCTTTTTGCGACTATTGGTGCTAACCTAGGTGCACTTATAAACTATTATTTAGCCTATTTCTTAGGACGACCAATTGTATATAAGTTTGCAAACAGCCGATTTGGTCATATGTGCTTAATTGACGAAGCCAAAGTAAAACATGCTGAAGATTACTTTGATAAAAATGGAGCAATATCAACATTAATAGGACGTTTAATTCCAGCAGTAAGACAACTCATTTCAATTCCAGCAGGCTTAGCTAAAATGAAGCTATCTACATTTTTATTGTATACCACAATAGGTGCTGGAATATGGAATTCAGTATTAGCAGGAATTGGATATTACTTGTCAACAGTTCCAGGAATCAATACTCCCGAAGAGCTTAGCAAACGAATCACAGAATATAGCCACGAATTAAGCTATATTGTATTAGCACTAGTAGTACTAGTAGTTTGTTTCTTCATCTATAAAGGAGTGCAAAAAAGAAAATCGAATAATGTATCATAAAGAAAATGCCTGTAACCCTAAAGATTACAGGCATTTTCTTATAAAAAATCAATTAATTATTTTAAAGCATCCAATGCTTTATCATAATTGGGCTCTTCAGTGATTTCGGGAACCATTTCAGTATAAATCACTTTACCATTCTTGTCAATAACAACAATAGAGCGAGCTAATAACCCAGCTAAAGGACCATCTTCTATCAACACACCATAATTTTTGTCGAAGTCGGTTTTTCTAAAATCAGAAACCGGAATTACATTTTCAATACCTTCAACAGAGCAGAAACGTCCACTTGCAAATGGCAAATCTTTAGAAATAGCCAACACAACTGTATCTTTTAGATTAGCAGCCAATTGATTAAATTTACGAACAGAAGTTGCACACACACCTGTATCGATACTAGGAAAAATATTCAATATAACATTTTTCCCTTTCAAATCTTTAAGTGAAAGAGTTGACAAGTCTGCTTTAACTAAATCAAACTCAGGAGCATGTTTTCCTACTGCAATAAACTCACCAGCTACTTTTACCGGATTACCTTTTAATTTTGTTGTTGCCATAATCTTATTCTTCTAATTGTAATATTATATATATATTGTTTAGTTAAAACAACACAGAGGAAGATAGAGTTCATTTTGAAAGTTCAATTCTCACTTATTTTTAAGTATATTAAGCATAACCAACGTCTATTTTTCAGATATATAAATTTAGCCTAATGCCCTATTTTATTGATATTGCTAAACTCTTTATCCACAATTTTGTTAATGTATTGAAAACCTATTAAAATATAAAAACTATAAACTTGATTTGTATGGGAACAATATTTGATGAAATTGAGAAGTCCGTAAAAAATTGGTGGCTCTCTTTAATTTTAGGAGTGATTTATGTGGGAGTTGCTATCTGTTTAA
>DKPL01000036.1:14235-14690 GCA_002471185.1 Bacteroides sp. UBA7335 | reverse complement strand
GGGGATGGTATTTAGCGGGTGGTATTATCGATTTAGTCATTGGTATTTACTTAATCGCTTTTCCGATGGTAAGCATGGAAGTCATTCCATTTCTTATTGCATTCTGGTTAATGTTTCGTGGATTTTCATCCATTGGATATTCTATGGACCTTAAACGTTATGGAACTCGTGAATGGGGATGGTATTTAGCATTTGGCATATTTGCAATATTATGTTCACTCTTGATTTTATGGCATCCAGCTATTGGCGCACTTTATGCAGTTTATATGATATCATTTGCCTTCTTAGTAATTGGTTTCTTTAGAATTATGCTATCTTTTGAGTTGAAAAATCTACATAAAAGAAATAAAAACGCATAAATGCTTAAATCATAGATTTTCAAAAAAGCAATGGCTGTTTGGATAAGTTCAAACAGCCATTATTTTTTTTTCAGTTGTAAAGCCAACCTTTTACAA
>DKPL01000036.1:0-14063 GCA_002471185.1 Bacteroides sp. UBA7335 | reverse complement strand
TTGTAAAGCCAACCTTTTACAAGCAACTCGATCCACTTTATCTGTTCCCGTATAGGGCAATCGTATAACTCCTTCAATATAAAGAGGTTTCCAATATTTAGGTAAACAATTAATTATTTGTCGTAGTTCTTTCTCATCATAATCTATTGATTCTATAAGTAATACAATAGCTTCACCCCATTTAGGGTGTGGAATAAAGGTTATAGCGAAAGGAAAATTCAAAAATTGAGCAAGATACTCTTCAACCTTCTCTATTTGAACTTTTACTCCTCCACTATTAATAATATTATCTTTCCTGCCAATAATACAAAAACTATCATCATCGTATATTTCAACGATGTCATTGGTTTGTAAAACAGTATCGTTTACCAGTGGAGCATCTATTATTAAAGTTCTTTCAGACGATAGCGATAATTTCACTGAAGAAAAAGGCTTATAAAATTTACTAGCCTCATCACCATTTAGCTTACGTAGAGCAATGTGCGATAATGTCTCAGTCATCCCATAAGTGGAGTAAACGGCATGAGGAAAATTCATTAACTCCTTCTCTAGATTAATATCAATAGCTCCCCCCCCAATAATTAAAGTCTCAATTTGAGAGATTTTCTCTCGTTCAGTTGAAGACTGGAGGGAATTAAAGACTTGAGATGGAACCATTGCAGCAAATTTAATATGCTGGTTTAAGTTCCTCATAGGATGCCCTGAAGGAACTTGGCAATATAAATCAAGTGAAGCAACCAATGCTCTAACCACCATCATTTTTCCAGCAATATACATCAAAGGCATACACAATAAAGCACTATCACCAGGATGAAGATTTAAGAACTCAACAGTCATTCGTGCACTTTGAATCATTTGATCTTTCCGAACTCTCATTTTCTTTGGGACACCAGTAGACCCTGAGGTTTGAACAATTATTGTATCAGAGTCATCAAACCACTCAGATAGAAAATCATAAAGTTCCTGAAGGTATTTTTTATAATCACCTTGTGCAGTAGCAATACAATGCTCTAATTGGTCCAAAGAACAAGATTGACCATCCAACATTAAAGTCTGTTCCCCTCTTTTCAAACACAGCATATTTCTTATACTTTAAACCACATATTATTTTTTTTAAGCTTTAAAGGTACCTCCATATTGTTAATAAACAAAGCACCAGTACCTAAACCTTGTGGCAAATTATTTTTATGACGTCCGCACCATTGTGCAATAGCATTAAGGCCAACATTAGATTCGAGAGCAGAAGTTACCCACCATTTAATATGCCGTTTTTTGGCCTCGGTTACCCATTCGTCACACCCAGACAATCCGCCATGGAGAGTTGGTTTAAGCACAATATAGTGAGGATTAACAGTATCCAGAAGAGACTGTTTAGCATTCAAATTATTCACACCAATCAGCTCTTCATCTAGGGCTATAGGCAGTGGAGACAGTTCTATCAATCGTGCCAGCTGCTCTATTTGTCCCTGTTTTATAGGTTGTTCTATTGAGTGAATATTAAGATCAGCCAATCGCGAAAGTTTCTCTAAAGCATTATTCACTTCAAAAGCGCCATTTGCATCTACTCGTATCTCAATATCATGAACCGAAAATTGAGTACGAATATACTTCAGAAGCTGCAATTCCTCCTCAAAATTAATAGCACCAATTTTCAGTTTTATACAATCAAAGCCTTTATTAATTTTGTCTTTAATTTGATTAAACATGTAGTCATATTCTCCCATCCAGATTAATCCATTGATAGGAATACTTTTTTTACCCCGAGCAAAAGCTGTATCATAAAAAGCATAACTACCACTATTGAAATGCTCAAAAGCTGTTTCCAGTCCAAAAAGAATAGAAGGATATGCAGTAAGCCACTCTTTATTAATATTTCCCGTATATGCCACTTCACTACAAATTTGTTGGAGCACTGACTCATAGTTAGCACTAAAATCACAACTTAAATCGGGTAAAGGAGCACACTCACCAATCCCTACCCTTCCAGACTGATCTTTAGCCGTAAGGTGTAAGTACCAAACATCCCGGGTAGAATAGACACCCCGGGAAGTTCCAGCCGGCCTTTTAAAATATAGCTTATAAGGATATACTTTTAAGGAAAAGACAGATGCCATTATTATTAAGGTAGTTTTGTGTATTGTTTAAAGTTTGGTTTACGTTTCTCTAAGAAAGCAGTTTTACCTTCCTGAGCTTCGTCTGTCATATAATAAAGCATAGTAGCATCACCAGCCAACTCTTGAATACCAGCCTGACCATCAAGTTCTGCATTCAAACCAGCCTTAATCATGCGAAGCGCTAGCGGACTAAGCAACATCATCTCTTCTGCCCATTTCACATATTCATCTTCTAATTTCTCCAAAGGAACTACAGTGTTAACCAATCCCATATCAAGAGCTTGTTGAGCATTGTACTGTCGACAAAGGAACCAAATTTCGCGTGCCTTCTTTTGTCCTACCACACGAGCTAAATAGGAAGAACCAAATCCAGCATCAAAACTACCCACACGAGGTCCCGTTTGACCAAATATTGCATTTTCAGAAGCAATACTTAAATCGCATACCACATGCAACACATGTCCACCACCAATTGCATAGCCATTTACAGCAGCAATTACCGGTTTAGGAATACTACGAATCTGTTTCTGCACATCAAGTACACTCAATCTTGGAATACCATTTTTATCAATATATCCTCCACGTCCTTTCACATTTTGATCACCTCCACTACAAAAAGCCTTATCACCGGCACCAGTCAATACTATCACACAAATATCTTGTTCTTCTCGGCAGATACGTAGTGCATCGCTCATCTCAGCGGTGGTAGTAGGAGTAAACGCATTGCGGTATCGCTCGCGATTGATAGTAATACGAGCTATCCCATTATAATAATCAAAAAGAATATCTTCGTACTCCTTTATAGTTGTCCATTCTCTCATAATCTATTAATTCTTTAAACTGTGATAAAAATCTTTCAAGATGCGTGCATCTTTATTCTTATTGGTAAACACCTCCATCAAAATTGGCTTTTCGCTTATTTCGACTTGAGTGAAAATATCTATATTTTGAACTAGCTGTTCTTCATTATTTACTGCCATATATTGGAATCCACACTCTTTGGCCCAACCCTCGGCAGTAGTATTATGAACAGCTGTTATAAATTTGTGAGATGTCCCCGACATTTCAAGTCCCGGAAGTGTATTAAAGATCCCCCCCCCACCATTATTTAATAATAAGATGCGTAAGTTGGAAGTAATATTTGAATTCCACAAAGCATTCATATCATAGAAAAAGCTAAGGTCACCAATTACTACAAAATTAACTTTATCAGAAGCAATCGCATATCCTACTGCTGCGGACAATGATCCCTCAATACCATTTATCCCACGATTACAACACACCTCAACCCCCTCAGGAATAGTAAACAGTTGCGCATATCGCACAGCCGAGCTATTTGCAAGATGCAAAGCGCACTCCTCAGGTAGTCGACTAAACAATTCACCAATAGCATTCATTTCAGAATAGGCTAATTGAGCTTTAGGCAGTTCATTGCAGTACTTTTCCCACATCAACGGAAATTGTGAAGTTTTAGCATCAAGCAATCCAGCAATTTTCTCCAGAAACTCAAACGGGTCCATTTCAATGACCGTTGTTAGTTTTCCAAATAAATCAATCACATCACCATCTGGAGAAACATGCCAATGTTCTACCGAAGGATTATTTCGAATATATTCTTTCAAACGCTTAGAAACGATATGTCCTCCGTAAGTGATAACCAAATCGGGAGCCATTTTTTCTTTTTCTTCTTCATTCATGGCATACAGAGCCAAATCAAAGTTTTTAATGCCTCGTCCCGGAATAGTACGATTACTTAAATGTTCGGTAAGCCATGCAAAGTGTTTATAAAGCGACTTAACATATCGCTTTTCAAACATATAGATCAAGTTCATCTGCCCTACTACCATCATACGTTTCTGAAATCGATTGAGTTTATCAATCAACTCCTGATAATCCCGGTCGTATATATTTAGTCCTTGATAGCGAGTTATAACTCGAACATTTGGCAAGAACTCGGTAGTAAAATGAAAAAGAGGTTCGGAGATTGGAATATTAATATGTACCGGTCCACGTCCATGATGATTAGTTTCAAGCAAAGCTTCGTTAATCAAACGATTGCAGTACCATTCATCTTCAGTTGTATTGATTTCTGGCAAATCAACAGATTTTTTTACTAAGCCATTAAAGATATATGGTTGAGGTAAAGTCTGACCATCCATTTGTCCGATCCATGCCGCAGGCCGATCAGCCGAAATAACAATCAATGGAACTTTTTGATAAAAAGCTTCAGCCACAGCAGGATGCAAATTTGCCAAAGCACTACCCGAGGTACAGCATACAGCAACCGGTTTACCCCCATTCAAAGCGAGGCCGATTGCAAAAAATCCGGCGCTACGTTCATCTGTAACAGGGTAGCAAGTAAAATCAGGATTGGTAGAAAGTGAATGCACTATAGGAGCATTTCGACTTCCAGGACACAATACAACTCGGTTTACTCCATATTCTTGAAGCAAAGCTATCAGTTGAAGAATATTTTTTTTATCAGTATACATAAACAAGTAAACCTTATTTGGTTATCAATATATCTTGCATAGTATGCATTTTTTTCTCTATCTCATTCCACTCATCTTGCATTACAGAAGAAGCTAATAAGCCACCTCCTGCATATAGAGCAAGTTTTTCTTCACTTAAACAGACACAGCGTAAATTTACATACAAGTCAGTTATACCAGAAGGATTAATCATACCTATAAATCCCGAATAGTATTTGCGATCATACCCTTCATGGTCAAGAATAAAACGATACGCTTTATCTTTAGGCATACCACACACTGCGGGAGTAGGATGCAATCTTTTCAACAATGAGCCCAACCGAGAAGTATCTGTCATTGTAAAACGAAAATCAGTACGTATATGTGATAATTTTCCAGCCTTTACAGAGTAAGGTTTACTTTCTTTGGGTGATATGCCTTCTTCTTGCAATAGCAACCGAATATAATCACTCACCACATTCTGTTCTGTTTTATTTTTCAAGTCCCAGCTTTGTGGTAGTTCACCTTTCAGCAAAGACTGTGTACCCGCCAATGCCACTGTCAACCATTCTCCACCGACATTCGAAAGCAAAATCTCGGGAGTACTGCCCATCCATAAACCAGTAGCAGAAGTATAAAACAAATATACATATGAGTACTGATAGCGTTTACAAGCCTCAAAAAAGCTTTTTTCAACATCAATGCTCGTAGAGTTGCCCAACCCCGAGAATTTACTAGAAAGTACCAGTTTTTCAAACTCACCGACACATAATGCTTCTGAAAAAAGAGCAAATCGCTTTTGATAATTGTTTTCATACGATATTCTAGATTGCTCTTTCACCTCTTCACTCCTCTGAGAAGATATATTATCCATGTTAATTGTTTCACAGACATCAGGACTAATTATGCAAATCGGTGTATTTTTGTTGCAACAAAAAGGTGCTATCACAAATCCCGATTTACCATTTAAATCATCAATATCTGTAGTAGTGTAAACATTACCACTATTTTGTACTAAAATACTCAGATGTTTTTCTCCGGGTGCTCGATAGATAGCAAACGGTAATTTACTATCTATCAATTCATTCACCGAAAAAAAATCTTCTGTCAGTTCATTCATTCTTTATCAAATATACTATTTACTACACGCACTGTTGAGACCAATTTAGCGGTAGAAGTGAAAATATCGACATTCCAAACATGGCTTGAACGACCACGATGCAATATTGTTGCAATAGCGCGAACCGTATCTCCTTCGAGTGCCGAAGAGATATGATTTCCATTAACTTGCATACCGGCAACCACCTCATCAGGTTTACAAAGAAGCAACGAGCCCATCCCGGCCACAGTTTCAGCCAAAGCCAAAGTAGCTCCCCCATGTAATACTCCAAAAGGTTGTCGAGTTCGCTCATTTACCGGCATCGTAGCCTCTACCCTTCCCTCAGAAACCAATGTATAGCGAATACCCAAATTACCAACCAATGTATTTACCGATCCACGATTCAGTTCTTCTACCGATACATCACATGGCTGTATATCTGCAAGTACCATATTTTCTATAACAACAGCAACTCCATCCTTATCATTAGATTCTGTCACATGATCGGCACAAGCCTTAACTGCATGCTGCGCATTTTTCATTGCTACCCCCATACCCGAAGTTTGCAACATAGCAACATCGCGTACCCCATCACCTATAGCCATGACTTCATCATGCGGAATAGATAAAATTTCGAGTAAAGCAGCCAATGTTGCAGCTTTATCTATGCCGCAAGGAACCACTTCAAGAAAATATTTTTCAGAGCGAAACACATCAACAGTTCCACTCAGTCTTTTTTTCCAATGCTCTTTCAGCTCTGTCAGAGCCTTCTCATCATCACTTACAAGTACACACTCACAAGGAGCAAAATCAATAGCAATAGACAATTCCGGTTCCACAATCATTTGCAAATTGTTTAACTTTGCTTCATTCTGAATATGAACATTATCGCCATTATTCGTTATCAATGTATCATCATGATAAGTATACATTGGGAAACCATTTTTTTCAGCTTTCTTCTCAATGTAAGGCAGTATTTCAGGACTAATTCTGCGTTCAAATAGAATCTCGCCATTTTGAGCATTAATAATCTGTCCTCCATTATAGGATAAAATATAACCTCCATAAGTGCCTAGTCCTATTTCTTTTGCAATAGGTAGCAAACCATAAGTTGGCCTACCCGATACAAGTGCAATGCGCACTCCCATTTGCTGAGCTTTAATCAAGGCAGCTTGTGTGCGTGAACTGATTTTATTCTCACTATTTAAAAGTGTGCCATCTACATCAATAGCTATTAATTTATACTTCATAAGTAGAAAGGTTTTGGGGTTCTGACAACAAAGGTAACATTTTATTAAATGAAGTGTAAATTTTGCTAGCGAAAAATATCAGGAGAACCGAAAAGAAAAACCATAGAAACAAAACGGTTAATACTACTTTTATGGCCTGAACAAATAGGGTATAAACTCCAGCTTTGCTATGTTGAATCTATACTTTCTTGATTTCATCTTGCAGATACTCTTGCAACACACGAGCATTGTTATCGACAGTATCCTTTGAAGCGTACAAAAGAGTTACTACCTGATATTGTTTAATTTGTGAGATAAAGTTGCGAACTGCATCCGATTGACTAAGTTCATGCTTATATCGCAACATAAATTCACTCCAATGTCCATCGGGATTGGCATGAAACCACTCTCGCAAAGCCGTGGAAGGTGCTAACTCCTTTTCCCATTCATCAAAATGAGCTTCCTCTTTTTTCACTCCGCGCGGCCAAAGCCTATCCACTAACACCCTATAACCATCATTAGAAGATGGTAGATCATAAATTCTTTTTATATAAATATGAGTCATATTCACGTTATAAGTAAAACGTATTATATAAACTCCCGCTTTATTGAAATAGTTCAAAACTAGTGATATGCAGTATAAAAAAAGACAGAAGATATTGCCATCTATCGGCAAATTCTTCTGTCTTAATTATATTCCTCGCTCTTGGTAAAAGTAGAGAAATACATTTGTCGTGTTAATTTGTGAGTACCGTTATGTGTTGCAACGGTAGTCATCATTTACATAATCACAAATCTTTCAAGAAAAGTGTTATGCAAAATCAGAATTAGTAGTATTACAGTAGCTTTATCTGTGTGTCATTTTCAATAGGTCAAACTACCTATTTTATTCATCGTGCTCTTTGCATTTGTGTTGGCGTGGTTTTCAAGGTCTAGCATATATATTTTAATGCCACCATGAATGGTGTTAACTCTTATTTTTAAGCCCTTAGCAGTTTTCAGCTCTTCGGCTACTTTGTCTAACTTAAACGATACTAATCCATCATTTAGTGTAAATGGATCATCGTTAAAAGCGTTGTGTCTGAATTCTAGATTAATATAATTCTCGTCATCAACCAGTACATTTTCGGTGTTGGTCACCAAGTTAAGCATGTGTTTTTTATCGTTCTCATTGCTACCATACAGTTGGAATTCCAATGTTACATATCCATTCGAAATCCATGATTGAATCAAATTGATTCTATCATCACCAATGCTATCAGCAGTAGCAGGAGTAAGGTCAATAATATCTTTAGTCAGGATGTTTTCCACATAAAACACCTCAGCATGATGATCATACTCATTACTTCTTGTAGATCTGTCCTCTTCAATAAAACGTAAATAAGCAAATGCACGTTGCCCTTCAACAGCCTTATAGCTAGTCACAGCAGCTCCTGCTATCGGATTTACCGTTTTGCCATTTTCCAAAACCAAATAATAATTAGCTGGTTCGGCTGCATCTTTCAATCGAACTGTCACAATAGCCAAGTTTGTATCAGCCGGCCATGTCTCGTTACTATCCAAGCATGATTGTAAAAAAGGGATTAGTGCTAACAATAAACACATGCCCATCCATTTCAAATTCTTCATAAGTTTGGGTAATTTTAAAAAGATAAATTCATCATAGTATCAGTTATGTATTCTGATTAGAAAATGACTTACTGCATCGTTTACTGCATGTTTAATTGTTAAAGAAACAAAAGCAATTATTTATTCTTGTTTGTATGCAGTATTTTTACCCTCTATGTATTTAATATAGTAAACACGTGTCAAAGAGAATGGAAGAACAGGAGTTAGCTGAGCTATGCAGGCAGGGAAAAAACCGTGCTCGCAAGGAGCTTTATGAACAATATGCAGGTCGGATGATGACAATCTGCCTTCGCTATGCTAACGACCGCGACATTGCCCAAGACTTACTACACGATGGTTTTTTGAAGATATATCACTCGTTCGACAAGTTCACGTGGCGTGGTGAGGGCTCATTAAGAGCTTGGATGGAGCGGGTAATGGTAAATATAGCACTGCAATATTTACGTAAAAATGACATACTGAATCAAGCAAACAATATTGATGATTCACCTGAAATATATGAGGAACCGGATACAGAAGATATAGAGCTAATTCCTCACACCGTGTTAATGGAGTTTATAGGAGAACTTCCTGTTGGCTATCGCACCGTGTTCAATCTCTATACATTTGAAGACAAATCACACAAAGAAATTGCCGATTTATTAGGCATCAATGAAAAGTCATCTGCTTCGCAGCTCTTTCGAGCGAAAAGCACATTGGCTAAAAAAGTAAAAGACTGGATAAAGGCAAACAACAGATGAAAGAAAACAGGATAAATAACAAAGAACCTTGGCTGAACAAAATACAGGAGAAAATTAATAATCATCCCGAACCTGTTCCGCCATTTGGATGGAACCAACTTGAAAAGGAGTTGGCTTCACCCGTTGCTCGACCTATATTCAGTATCAAGCGCCACAAGTGGACAATAGCAGCGGCAGCGGCATTGTTGGCAGCCGTTTCATCCGTAAGTTTATACTTACTGCATACTCCACACCTAGAACATATCAATCAAGTTGCCGTAGAGATTATTGAGCAAAATCCCGACAAGCTTCTACCCATTGCCGATGTTGAGAAGCCTACACAGATAGCTCAAGCTGCACCAAGGGTCAATCAAACTACTAGTCAGGCTACATCAAAAAATAAGCAAGCGAATCTAACCAAAGCATTCACTGCCACAACAGACAAAGAGGTATCAACAACTACCAATGACGAAGGAAAAGAGATAGCAAATCATTGTGAAACGGAAGCATCGCCCGCTCCTGCGGCATCGGTTGATGAAGCTTCTCAAGAGCGTTCGACCGAGCAATGCAAAGTGACTACTCGCAGACAACCTTCGAGCAAAGATAAACTACATATCCCTGCCGATAATAAAAAGAAATCAAGAAAAGGAACTTGGTCGATGGGTGCTAACATTGGCAATGCAGGAAGCATTTCGAATAACAATGAAAGTACGTTTAGTGGAAGTCCACTCCGCATTAGCCTACCCGCTTCAGAAGAAGGTATCTATTCGGTGCCCGACAATTACACGGTTATTTTTAATGAGGGAATGCCTTATATGATTTCAGCAGATGAGGTTATTCATGCAAAGCATCACCAACCAATTGCAGTGGGTCTTACGGTTAGAAAGAATTTAAAACACGGATTTTCTATTGATGCCGGACTAAACTTCACGTTACTATCTTCGGATATTTCGATGGCGGGAGATGTAAATAAAACCTTGAAACAAAAGTTATACTACTTGGGAATTCCTATTAAAGCCAACTGGAATTTTATAGAAAACAAGTTATTCACGCTTTATGTATCGGCCGGAGGTCAGATAGAGAAATGTGTGCATGGTAAATTGGGCAACGAAAAACTTACCGTAAAGCCTCTACAGTTTTCAGTTATGGGAGGAGTTGGTGCACAGTTCAACATCACACAGCGTTTGGGGGTTTATGCCGAACCGGGAGTGGCTTACTTCTTTAAAGATGGCTCTGATGTGCAAACCATTCGCAAAGAGCACCCCTTTAACTTCAATATGCAAGCAGGGGTTCGATTTACTTACTAGTTAATCACAGTTCAAACCTTATATAAATAGCATTTAAACAGTGTTTAAATGCTATTCTTTTTTATATATAGAAATCTCAATAGAGTTGTTTCAATTAGTTCCAAAGGCTTGAAACTATAGTTTCAAGTACTTGGAAGCACAGTTCCAAACCCTTGAAGCTAACTGGAATAACCTTGTCTATCAGTTCACCTGCACCCGTTTAAAGTACTGCTTAAACAAAGCAGCGGCCACGTCAAGTTGCTCGGGAGTATTCTCCTTCACCCCTTCGAGTAAATAGGGTTTCCCAAGCGACTCGTACTTATGTGCACCAAGCGTGTGGTATGGAAGTATCTCTACTTTTTCTATTTGCTTGTATCCCCTTAGTTTCTCTCCCAATGCTTTTATGTCAGCTTCGGCATTGCTATATCCCGGCACTAAAACATAACGCAACCAGAATGGGCGATTGTGTTGCTCCAGCCAAGCAGCAGTACGCAATGTTTGTGCATTACTCTTGCCTGTAAGCCGTTGATGCTTTTCGTCATTAACCTGTTTTATATCCAATAGCACCAAGTCGGTAAGCTGAAGTAAACGCTCCACATATTCATTCCAAACACTACCGTTGGTATCTAAACAGATATGAATGCCTTCTTTGTGCAACCGTTCGAAAAGCGGAATCAAAGCTTTGGCCTGAACAGTAGGTTCGCCACCAGAGAAGGTTATTCCTCCTCGCTTTCCAAAGAAAGGCTTTTGACTAACTGCCATACGTACAATCTCGTCGATAGAAGTAGCTATTCCCCCATCACAGGTTATTGTATCGGGATTGGCACAATATAAACAGCTAAAGTTGCAGCCCTGTAAAAAAACGACGAGCCGCAATCCGGGCCCGTCGAATGTTCCCATACTTTCGTATGAGTGTACTTTTATATTTTGCTCTAACAACATCATCCTTACATACGTTCGTGGAAACTACGCGAAATCACCTCTAACTGATGCTCACGGCTCAAACGAATAAAATTAACCGCATATCCCGAAACACGAATGGTAAGTTGTGGATATTTCTCGGGATGCTCCATGGCATCTTCCAACATTGCACGGTTCAGCACATTCACATTAAGGTGATGTGCTCCCTTCGTAAAGTATCCATCCATCATAGTTACCAGATTTTCAACACGATCTTCTTCGGTTGCTCCTAGCGATTTTGGAACAATAGAAAACGTATTACTAATGCCATCTTGCGAGTCGCGATAACGCAGTTTTGCCACCGAACTTAACGAAGCGATAGCTCCATTTTTATCGCGTCCGTGCATAGGGTTTGCACCAGGTGCAAAAGCCACTCCTTTAGCGCGTCCATCCGGAGTTGCCCCGGTCTTTTTACCATACATCACATTCGAAGTAATAGTAAGTAGCGACAAGGTAGGACGAGCATTTTTATAAATAGGCAACTTCTTCAACTCTTCGCTAAAGAAGTAAACCAAATCAACGCCTAAGTGGTCTACTTTATCATTATCATTACCAAAGCAAGGATACTCTCCCACTGTTTCAAACCCTTCAGTTAGCCCAATATCATTGCGAATGGCTTTGACTGTAGCATATTTTATAGCAGATAGCGAATCGATAGCAATAGAAAGTCCGGCTACACCATAAGCAAGATTAATATGCGGATTAGTATCGATTAAAGCCATCTGCGCTTTCTCGTAGTAATACTTATCGTGCATGTAGTGAATGATATTCATAGCGTCATTGTATACACGTGCTACCTCAATCATCACCTTCTTATAGTTGCTCATCACCTCCTCAAACTTAAGTGTATCGCTAGTCAACACAGGAATACCTTCAACAATCACAGCACCAGTGTTTTCACAACGTCCACCATTGATAGCTAATAGTAAAGCTTTGGCCAAGTTACAGCGAGCACCAAAAAACTGAATTTGTTTGCCAATCTCTTGATAAGAAACACAGCAAGCAATACCGTAGTCATCAGATTGACGAACCTCACGCATCAAATCATCATTCTCATATTGCACCGATGATGTATCGATAGAAACTTTAGCGCAAAACTCCTTGAAACCTTCAGGAAGATCCGGGCTCCAAAGCACCGTCATATTAGGTTCAGGAGATGGGCCTAGGTTATAAAGCGTCTGCAAGAAGCGGAACGAAGTTTTAGTAACTTTCGTTCTACCATCATTAAAACGGCCACCGATAGATTCAGTCACCCAAGTTGGGTCGCCGGCAAAAATATCATTGTAAGACTGCATACGCAAATGACGAACCATGCGCAGTTTAATAACAAACTGATCAATCAGTTCTTGCGCATACGACTCATCAATGATGCCCTGAGCCAAATCGTACTCAATATAAATATCTAAGAAAGAAGAGACATTCCCCAAAGACATAGCAGCACCATCTTGTTCTTTGATTGCTGCCAAATAGGCCATATACACCCACTGCACTGCCTCTTGAGCACTTACAGCAGGACGACTTAAGTCTAAACCATAATATTCGCCTAACACTTTGATTTCGGCCAAAGCTTTGATTTGCTCCGACACCTCCTCGCGCAAACGAATTTGAGCATCGGTCATAGGACCTGCAAGTTTCTTTAAATCTGCCTTTTTAGCCTCAATCAGTCGATCAATACCATATAACGCCAAACGACGATAATCACCAATAATGCGCCCGCGAGCATAGTTATCAGGAAGTCCGGTCAAGAATCCCAACGAACGAAAAGTTCGTATCTCATCAGTATATACATCAAACACACCATCATTGTGTGTCTTGCGATAATGAGTAAAGATATCCTTTACCTTTTCATCCACCTCAACACCATTCTCTTTGCAAGCCTTAGCCACCACGTTAATACCACCAAATGGCTTAATAGCACGGCGAAGTAATTCATCAGTTTGTAAACCAACAATCAGTTCGTTGTCACAATCAATATATCCCGCTTTATGTGAAGTTATTGTAGAAACAGTTTTCGAGTCGAGCGAACGAACGCCATTATTCTCTCTCTCCTCTTTTAGAGCATCCAAACACTTGTTCCAAACAGCCAGTGTTCTTTGCGTAGGACCTTGCAAAAAAGAAGCATCTCCAGTATAAGGAGTGATATTATTGCTAACAAAGTCTTTTACATTAATTTCTTTGCTCCAGAGTCCGTCTTTAAAGTCTATGTTCAGTTTCATTTCTGTTTTGATTTTAATGGTTGTTACCCCTCTTTTTAAAGAGAGTGCAAAGGTACTACCTTTTCTTTATTTTAGTAAGCAATAACACTTATAAATTGCCTACTGAAAGGCAAAATACCAACATTATGGTATAAAATATGGCTTCACACAAAACTTTTTCGTCCTATCTATTGCAAATTCAAAAAACTTATGTACCTTTGCAACGCTTTTAACGAAAAGCACTTCTGAAAAGAAGTTCTGGAGAGATGGCAGAGTGATCGATTGCGGCGGTCTTGAAAACCGTTGAACTGAAAGGTTCCGGGGGTTTGAATCCCTCTCTCTCCGCAACAAACGCTGAAAA
>DKPL01000065.1:1122-12734 GCA_002471185.1 Bacteroides sp. UBA7335 | reverse complement strand
GTAATTTACAATAAGATAATATTCAGAATAAATAATCATATGATTATCTTTGCAAACTCATTAATAACCTAATTATTTGTATGGCATTTACTAACAATGTGATGATTGTCCGCCATAAACTACTAGCGGAACTTGTAAAACTCTGGAAAAAAGATGAATTAGTAGAAAAAATCGATCGTTTACCTCTTGAGCTTACTCCTAAAAAATCCAAACACCTAGGGCGCTGTTGCGTTCATAAAGAGCGTGCAGTATGGAAATATAAGAGTTTGCCTTTACTAGGATTAGACATGTCTGACGAGCACGATGAACTAGATTCACTATCTAAATATGCAGAAAATGCATTAAATCGTCAAGAAACAACAAAAGATAATATTCTTTGTGTCATCGATGAGGCTTGTTCATCATGTGTGCAAATAAACTATGAGGTATCTAACCTTTGCCGAGGTTGTGTAGCTCGTAGCTGTTATATGAATTGCCCAAAAGATGCTATTCGTTTTCAGAAAAATGGTCAAGCTCAAATTGATCATGAAACATGTATTAGTTGTGGCATTTGTCATAAAAGCTGCCCTTATCATGCTATTGTTTATATCCCTGTACCCTGTGAAGAAGCCTGTCCTGTAAAAGCTATTAGCAAAGATGAAGACGGTATTGAGCATATTGACGAAAGCAAATGTATCTATTGTGGTAAGTGTATTAACGCTTGTCCATTTGGTGCTATTTTTGAAATTTCTCAAGTTTTCGATGTTTTGCAAGGCATTCGTAAAGGTGAAAAAATGGTTGCTATCATTGCTCCATCTATTCTGGGACAGTTTAAAACGACCATCAACAAAGTATACGGGGCATTTCGTGAGATGGGCTTTACCGATGTAATAGAAGTTGCTCAAGGTGCAATGGATACTACAAAAAATGAAGCACACGAGTTAATTGAAAAAATAGAAGAGGGACAAGCTTTCATGACTACCTCTTGTTGCCCATCTTATGTAGAATTGGTTGAGAAACATATTCCAACATTAAAGCCTTATGTTTCAACTACAGGTTCACCCATGTATTATGCTGCTCGTATTGCCAAAGAAAAGCATCCTGATGCAAAAATTGTATTCGTCGGTCCATGTGTGGCTAAACGAAAAGAAATTCGCAAAGATGAAGCAGTAGATTATATGCTAACCTTCGAAGAGGTAGGATCTATTCTTGATGGTATGGATATCGATTTGGAACAAACTGCTGATTTTTCTGTTGTATTCAATTCAGTACGCGAAGCGCATGGGTTTGCACAAGCAGGTGGTGTGATGGGTGCTGTTAAGGCTTACTTGAAAGAAGAAGCTGATAAAATAAATGCTATACAAATTTCAGATATAAATAAAAAGAATATTGCTTTACTACGCGCTTGTGCTAAGACTGGCAAAGCCAGTGGACAGTTTATAGAGGTAATGGCATGCGAGGGTGGTTGCATAACCGGACCATGCACTCATAATGATATTATCTCTGGACGTAGACAACTAGCACAAGAGCTGATAAAGTGCAAAGATACTTATGAAAATATGGATTGATCAACTTCAAAAGGAGCATACTTTGCCTTCTAAGGCATACTATAAACTCTTAACTTGTAGCGATGCAGACTCTATGGAGTATCTGCATCGGCAAGCTAAAGAGGTATCGTTAGCTCAATTTGAAAATAAAATCTTTATCCGTGGATTAATAGAAATTAGCAACTGCTGCCGCAATGATTGCTTGTATTGTGGTATTCGCAAATCTAATATACATATTGATCGTTATCGACTAACTCAAAAGCAAATTCTGGAGTGTTGCCAACAGGGTTATGAGTTGGGGTTCCGCACCTTTGTGATGCAGGGTGGTGAAGACCGTGTACAATCAATAAATTGGATTGAAAATGTAGTTAAAGAAATTCGACATCAATTTCCAGATTGTGCTATCACACTTTCATTAGGCGAAATGAGCTATAGTGATTATAAGCGGTTGTTTGATGCCGGAGCTAATCGTTATTTATTACGTCATGAAACTTTCAATCCAACTCATTACAATCAACTTCACCCAAAAGAGATGTCTGCACAACACCGACAACAATGCTTACTTTGGCTGAAAGAAATCGGTTTTCAAACTGGAACTGGAATTATGGTAGGCAGCCCATATCAAACTATCGACCACATTATTGAAGATATTCGATTTATAGAAAGATTACAACCTGAAATGATTGGTATCGGGCCATTTATTCCTCATCATGATACTCCTTTTGCTTCTCAAGAGGCAGGCAGTGTAGAGTTAACTCTACGTTTAATATCAATCTTTCGACTTATGTTTCCTAAGGTTCTTATACCTTCTACTACTGCGCTAGCTTCACTGGGAAATGAGGGTCGTTTAAAAGGGATATTGGCAGGAGCTAATGTCGTAATGCCTAACCTATCACCTTCTAATACTCGAAAAAAATATTCACTTTACAATAATAAAGCCTCTCTTGGAGCTGAAGCTGCCGAAGGTTTAAAATTGCTCAATATGCAATTACAAACAATTGGTTATGAAATTTCAATGGAAAGAGGAGATTATAAAGGATAATAATATGGCTTACAAAATAGATTCAAAAAAAGCAGAGGAGTTTATTGATCACTCAGAAGTAGAAGATACGCTACATTATGCTGACCTTCATAAGAATAATCGTGAATTAATTGAGCAAATACTCAAAAAGGCGGCATTATGCAAAGGACTTAATCATCGCGAAGCTTCAGTATTACTAGCTTGCAATGAGCCAGACCTAATACAACGCATATACGATTTAGCCAAAGATATCAAACATCGTTTTTACGGCAATCGTATTGTGATGTTTGCACCTCTCTATTTATCAAACTATTGTGTAAATGGTTGTACTTACTGCCCTTATCATCTAAAAAACAAAACTATTGCTCGCAAAAAGCTTAGTCAACAGGAAATTAAGAATGAGGTAATTGCTTTGCAAGATATGGGGCATAAGCGTCTTGCTCTTGAAGCTGGAGAGCATCCTATTCATGCTCCAATAGAATATATTCTAGAATCAATTAAAACCATTTATAGTATTAAGCATAAAAATGGTGCCATTCGCAGAGTGAACGTTAACATAGCAGCCACAACGGTAGAAAATTATAAATTACTAAAAGAGGCTGGCATAGGAACTTATATACTATTTCAGGAAACATACCATAAAGCCAATTATGAATCACTTCACCCAACAGGTCCTAAAAGTAACTATACATACCATACGGAAGCGATGGATCGGGCCATGGAAGCCGGCATTGATGATGTAGGTATAGGAGTTCTTTTTGGCCTAAATACTTATAGGTATGATTTTGCGGGACTATTAATGCATGCAGAACATTTAGAAGCACTATTTGGAGTAGGACCACATACCATTAGTGTGCCACGCATTTGTCCAGCTGATGATATAGCAACTTCAGATTTCCCGAATGCAATTTCTGATGAGATTTTCAAAAAAATAGTTGCTATTACTCGTATCACCGTTCCTTATACTGGAATTATTATTTCTACACGCGAGTCGGAAAAGTCACGTCGCGAAGTGCTTGAGGTTGGTGTATCGCAAATTAGTGGTGGTTCGCGCACAAGTGTAGGTGGATATGCCAGACAAGACAGTAAAGAAGAAAACACAAGTCAATTTGATGTGAGCGATCAACGTACACTCGATGAAATTGTTAGTTGGTTACTCGATCTTGGTCATGTTCCGAGCTTCTGCACCGCATGTTACCGAATGGGACGCACAGGAGATCGCTTTATGTCGCTAGTAAAGTCGGGGCAAATAGCCAATTGTTGTGGTCCTAATTCATTAATTACACTGAAAGAGTATTTAGAGGATTATGCATCGAAAGAGGTTAAAACTAAAGGATTAAAACTAATTAATAAAGAAGTTGAAACTATTCCTAGTCCCAAGATTAAAGAGATTGCGCTAAAAAACCTCAAAGCCATAGTTGAAGGAGAAAGAGACTTCAGACTTTAAATTAAAAAATAAACAGATATCATTATTCCAATGAATCAAGCAGAAACGCCCAATGCCAACCGCTTACATATCACAATATTCGGAAGAAGAAATAGCGGTAAATCTTCATTAATCAATGCCATTACCGGACAAGATGTAGCTATTGTTTCTGACACACCAGGAACAACAACTGATCCCGTAAATAAAACAATGGAAATTCACGGATTGGGGGCTTGTCTTTTTATTGATACGCCAGGGTTTGATGATGAGGGAGAGCTAGGTATGCAACGCGTTGAACGCACACTAAAGGCAATGGAGCGTACAGATGTTGCACTACTAATTTGTCAACAAGATATGACCTTAGAGAAAGAGTGGTTAAAACGTCTTCAAGATAAAAATATTCCTGTTATTTTACTTTTAAACAAACAAGATATATTGGTTGACAGTAATATTTTAGCAACTGAAGTGGAGCATCAAACTGGAATAAAACCATTGATTGTTAGCGCACTCAAACGAACTGGAATAGAGCAACTACGTCAAACAATACTTGAAAAACTGCCAGAAGACTTTGGACATCACTCCATCACTGGAGATTTAGTATCGATGGGTGATGTAGTATTATTAGTAATGCCACAAGATATTCAAGCTCCCAAAGGACGCCTTATACTACCACAGGTACAAACATTGCGTGAATTGCTAGATAAAAAATGCATTGTGATGAGTTGTACAACCGATCAGTTACAGCCCACGTTGAAAGCATTATCTAGCTCACCAAAACTTATAATTACCGACTCACAAGTATTTAAAACGGTTTACGAACAAAAGCCAGCTGAAAGTATGCTAACTTCTTTTTCTGTTCTTTTTGCTGGTTATAAAGGCGATATTGAATACTATATTTCGAGCACAAAAGTACTCAACACCTTAACCTCGCAATCACATATTTTAATAGCAGAGGCTTGTACCCACGCACCTCTACGTGAAGATATAGGTCGCGATAAACTTCCTCGCCTACTTCGTCAACGTTTTGGAAACGAGTTGCATATAGACATTGTATCTGGAAGAGATTTCCCACATAATTTATCAAGTTATGACCTAGTCATACAATGCGGTGCTTGTATGTTCAATCGCAGATACGTACTTAGTCGAATAGATCAAGCCAAACATCAACACGTGCCAATGACTAATTATGGAGTAGTTTTAGCATGGTTAGGAGGAATTTTAGATAAAATTGAATGGTAATAAATAATCTATCTTAATTTAATGCTGTTAATAAGAGAAATTGAAAAAGAAATAGAATTAATTTTAGAAAATAAGAACTGTTCTATAGAGAAAAATATTATAGAGGCCAAGCACACCTATAATCAAGCTCTCAAAAGAATTAACAAAAAAAAGGATTATCAATTATACCAAAGCATATTAATTAGTTTTGGTCGATTTCTAGATAAATATGCCTTCTATAACGATGCTTTAAACGTATATAAGGTTTTGCTTCCTTTGACAATCGAAAGTTATGGTTCTAACGATCTTCTCACCGCCACCATTTATAATTATAAAGGTTCAGTACATGATAGTCTAAATCAGTTCGATGATGCATTATACTGCTATAACAAAGCAATCACTATTTATAAAAAAACTTATGGTCCTACAAATGTTGATTTAGCAAAAGTTCTAAACAACCTCAGCTATATGTACGAACATATGGGGGAGTATAAAAAAGCGCTTCGTTTTGCAAGCCATGCATATAAAATGCAAATGGAAATTCTAGGTGAAACTCATCCGGACACTTTAACTACCTGCAATAGCTTAGGGTTAATTTATGAAGAAATGGGTAACTTAAAAAGTGCCATGACTCATTTTAATAAAGCTCTTACTATTCGTGAAAAGGTTCTTGGAGTAGAGCATGGGGATACTGCTGTGAGCTATAATAATATAGGGTTAGTATTTTGTAATTTAAGAAACTATATTAAAGCTCTAATTTATTACAAGAAAGCCTTATGTGTCAATTTGAAAATATTTGGAGAATATTACTCAAACACAGCATTATGCTATCACAATATTGGAGTAGTATATGAGTATTTAAATGATTATGAACAGGCTCTATATTACTATGAAAAGTCGCTAAATTGTCGCGAGTATATCTATGGAAAAGAAAATACTGAAACAGCTGAAAGCTATCATTGTTTGGGTAGTTTATACCAAAGCTTACATAACTATCCTAAATCATTAAATTACTATCAGCAAGCATTGGCAATTCGATTGAAGCTATTAGCTTCAAATCATCCTCAAGTGGCTACATCATACAATAATATCGGACTTGTATATAATGAAATAGAAGAGACTGATCAAGCAATTATCTATCTAACAAAAGCCCTAAAGGCACGAAAAAAGAGTCTCGGAGTTAATCATTACGATACTGGAATATCTTTTTACAATATTGGTACAGTATACGAAAACAAAGAAAATTATCCAAAAGCATACCATTATTATCTGAAAGCTTTACGTACTGTAGAACCATCTTTAGGCAAAGATCATCCCACTGTAGCTAATCTTTATACAGCGATTGGTTCTATCCATTTCTACCGCAAAGACTATGCTAAGGCTTTAATCGTATTAAAAATTGCAGCAGAAATAAAAGAAAAAATATTTGGAAAAAATCATCAAGAAACGGCTTTAGCTTATGAGAATTTAGCCTCCTTATGCAATGAAATAAAAAAGTATGAACAAGCTTTGTTCTATTATCATAAAGTGATGAATATTGAGAAGAAAGTATCAATTGTAGATGAGGAAAAAATCGGAGAACTTTTTTATCATATGGCGATTGCTAGCTTTCTTATCTCCAAAAAGAAAGAGTCGTTATCATACTTGCGAAGTGCCTTAAAAATAAAGAAAAAGTATGCTTCATCCGATAAATCAAAAATCGAAGAGATAGAAGCTTGTATCTCTCATCTTAAAAAACAGACATAAAAAATATCGCTGATAAGAAAGCTCCTTATCAGCGATATTTTTTATAGTAGATAACTTATTATTTAATTTTCTCAATCAGTTCATTGCAGTCAACGAGTTGCTGATCTCCGGTTTCCATATTCTTTAGCATTACTTTTCCTTCGGCTAATTCGTTTTCACCAATGATTGCCACAAATGGTATTTGCTTAGCATTAGCATAACTCATCTGTTTTTTCATTTTAGATGAATCTGGAAATATCTCTGCACTAATACCTTCTGTACGTACTTTACTTAATAAACTCAAAGCAAACGCAGCCTCTTTGTCACCAAAATTAACAAATAATAGTTTGGTTGTATTTACTGCTTCTTTTGGATATAAATCCAATTGGTTTAATACATCAAAAATGCGATCGGCACCAAAAGAGATACCTACCCCAGATACACCTGACATACCAAACACACCTGTTAGATTATCATAACGGCCACCTCCAGTGATACTTCCAATTTGTACATCCAAGGCTTTTACCTCAAAAATAGCTCCAGTATAATAGTTCAGTCCACGCGCCAAAGTTAAATCGAGTTCAATTTCATTTTTTAAGCCCATGCTTTCAAGAGTAGTCAATATAAACTCACTTTCTTCGACCCCTTTAAGCCCTACTTCAGAAGCAGACAATACATCTTTTAGAGTTGCTAGTTTTTCAGCATTGGTTCCATTCAATAGAATAATAGGTTGCAGTTTTTCAATAGCCTCATCACTAATACCTTTATTTTTCAATTCAGTATTTACATTTTCCAAACCTATTTTATCGAGTTTGTCAATAGCAACAGTGATGTCTACAATTTTATCGGCCTCACCAATAATTTCGGCAATACCCGAAAGTATTTTACGGTTGTTAATCTTAATAGATACACGTATACCAAATTTGCTAAAAACGGTATCTACAATTTGCATTAACTCTACTTCATTTAAAAGAGAATCGCTACCTACTACGTCAGCATCACATTGGTAAAACTCACGATATCTTCCTTTTTGAGGACGATCTGCACGCCATACCGGCTGAATTTGATAACGTTTAAAAGGAAATGTTATTTCATCACGATGCATTACAACATAGCGTGCAAAGGGAACGGTCAAGTCATAACGCAAACCTTTTTCACAAAATTTACTTGCCATTTTTGCAGCATTACGACTAAGTAATTCCTCGTCTGTGATGCCATTAAAATAATCACCCGAGTTCTGAATTTTAAAAAGAAGTTTATCACCCTCGTCACCATATTTTCCCATTAAGGTTGAAAGCATCTCCATAGCAGGAGTTTCAATTTGTTGAAATCCATAAAGATGATATACATCGCGAATGGTATTGAATATATAGTTACGTTTCGCCATTTCTACAGGCGAAAAGTCACGAGTTCCTTTCGGGATACTAGGTTTTGCTGCCATAATCTTCTAATTAATTATTTTTGAAAGCACAAATTTACTGCAAAATATTGACTCTGTAAACCAACCTTATCAAAAAATGACGAGCATCTTGATTAGAAAGAAACAATTCCACTGTAATTTACGTTCTTTAATACCACATTTCTCATTTTTCCAGCAAAGTAATTTCCACCTTGACTAACATCGTTAAACTGACAGTTTGTGAGATAGATATCCGAAATATTCTCCTGATCAGACAATCCTACAAGAACAATTCCATAGTCACTTTGATTACTTGTTATTTTTTCTAGATAGACATTTCGCACAATGGGAGCATAGCCACGATTGCAAACTTCATCAGGTGAATATAATAAGTTTATTTTTAAGATTGCTTCTTTACAAACACCGACCTGAATATTACGAACATATACCCCATCAATAACTCCACCTCTACACGTATTGGTCTTAATACGAATAACTCTATCAAGTAAAGGACTATCCATTTCACAATCTTCTACAAAAATATTTCTAGCACCACCTGATATCTCACTACCTATGACCAATCCACCATGTCCGTTTTTCATTTTGCAGTTGCGAACAATAACATTCTCACAAGGAGTGTTCCACAAACGTCCATCAGCGTTTCTGCCCGATTTAAGTGCTATGCAGTCATCTCCAGTATTAAATATACAATTTTCTATTAATACATCTTTGCACGACTCCGGATCACAGCCATCATTATTAGGACCATTACTGTTTACTTCAACACCTCGAATAGTCACATTGGTGCATAAAAAAGGGTGTAACACCCAAAAAGGTGAGCGCAAAAATGTAAGATCTTCTATTAAAACATTTTGGCATTGATAAAAGTGAAGCAGTTGAGTACGTAAACCCAAACCATTATTTAATTTGCGTTCAATTACAGGCACTCCATCCGCATTCCATTTCATTAAGGTTTCTCTTCCGGCCTTTTGAGCATCAAGCCATTTATTCCATTGGTTGGGCATTTCACTTTTATGCGACCACCAATCAGCAAAAGTAGCCCCACCGTCAATCACACCGTTACCAGTAACTGCTATATCAGTTTGCCCATGAGCATAAATTAAAGGCTGATAATTATAACAATCCGAACCTTCCCAACGAGTCAAAACTAGCGGATAGAGTTTTACATCATTCGAGAATAACAAAACTGCCCCTTTCTCTAAGTGTAAATTGACCCTACTTTGTAGTATTATGGGTCCCGTATACCAAGTTCCAGCAGGAACAACAACTCTTCCCCCTCCTTTTTTGCTACATTGAGCGATTGCTTTATTTATAGCTTTATGGTTTAAAAAGAGTGAGTCATTGCATTTTGCACCAAAAGTCTTAATATTAAAATCTCGATCAGGAAACTTAGAAGAATGAATACGTTTTTCAATCTCCTTATAAGTAGAATTCCAAGCCAAAGAAGAATTCTGAGCTATACAAGTTATAGATAATAACAGCAATAACAGAAAAATATTATTTCGCATCATCATTTCTATTATTCATTAATAGGCAGTGTTTTACAATCAAGAGCGATATAGTTTTTAGAAGAATCAAATGCAATAAAAACTTGATCGTTTCCATTGCCATAAGCTCCATCATAAGCTATCGATACTATTTCATTATTCAATTCGCCAATGTAAGTCAGTTGTCCATTTTTAGGATTATACCACCAAGCTTTCTTTTTACTTCCACTAATTTTGGTCAAATCAATAGTCATTGGTTTATTTGTGTAGTTATAAACTAATAAATAGTCATTACCACGAGTTGCAATTACTCTATCATAGCGTTCACCATTACTCCCTGCAATTACTGATTGATCAGGAATACGCTCAGTATATGGGAATGTCAAGATTAAGTTTTTCAAAAACTTCATTTGATTAAAGCCATCATCTTTCAATGCAATATACCAAGGTTTCTCTACGGTATCAGCTCCATATGCACCACCAGTCCCAGGTTTAGCAAATTGCATAATGTTATTATGTCCATAAGTATGTCCACAAGATCCGGCAAAAACCGACCAATAAGCATAACGACGCACATCGTTTGCTGTCCATAGAGGCTCAGCAGGATTATGTAACCCCTGTGGAATACCCTCATAGCTAGGTTCAGCATCCAATATCGGTTTTAAAGGAGTCATTTTAAAAGCATTTTCAACATACCTCCAATTGTCTTCCTCGGTGCTTCCTTCAATAGCATATGACCCATCTCCTTTCTTTTG
This sequence comes from Bacteroides sp. UBA7335, assembly GCA_002471185.1. GTDB lineage: Bacteria > Bacteroidota > Bacteroidia > Bacteroidales > Bacteroidaceae > Bacteroides. The sequence goes on along the minus strand of DKPL01000065.1, from coordinate 2,156 downwards.
TCCATAGCGACGATGCCCGCTTTGATACATATTAAAATCCATCCATGCTTTATCATTTAAATGAGTAGCACTTGATGTTCGGCCAAAAGGATGAAACGTCATTAAGTGGTTTTTATCAATTTTACGAATGCTCTCTGCCAATGCCTCCCATACATCTTGATTGCGGTCTCCATAAGTATCACCACCAATAATCCAAATAATATTAGGCGAATCTTTATATCTTTCTGCCAAGAAAGTTCCATACTTTTTAGCATCCTCCACCGTCATTTGTCCAGAGCGCACCACCGATCCCCATACACACACCATCCCAACATAAATACCTTGTTGTTCAGCTCTTTTTATAATATAATCCATATGATCCCAGTAGCCATAGACACCTTTCTTATCAATATCTTTAAAGTTAAAGCCGTCAGGAAAAGAATATTGACCATAGACATTCATTGTAGGCACAGCATTAGTCGTTTGTACTTGCACTACATTATAACCAGCATTGTGTGCTTGAGATAAGTAGTAAGCAGCCTCATCTTGATCAAGACGTTTAGGAAGCAACCACCCTGTATCGCCCAACCAAAAAAAAGGAGTACCATCTTCATGAACGAGATATCTCTGTTCGTCACTTACTTTCAAATTTCCATGTTCCCAAGGTTTCGTTATTCCTTTTTTATTTTGAGCCATTGATAACAAAAAAACACCTTGGAATAAAGCAAATAGCAGCAAGAATAAATATTTAGTTTTCATAACGGAATAGAATTGATTAATTAAATTATTGATTTCTATGAGCTTTCATTCTTAATAATGTAGATTCAGGAACTTTAAATATTGTTCCGTGCTTATGTCCTTGCGGTATAGATATTTCATGGTCGATAGGGGTAAAAGTCTGAAAATCTTTTGTTTTCACAGCACCATAACGCCCCTCACGATAAACATCAAAATAGATTAACCAATCCTCACCAACTTTTATAGCACATGGACCTTCGGAATAGGTAGGAGCAAAATTGGTTGAAAGATTAGAGAATGAAAGCTCATAGAAATCA
>DKPL01000065.1:439-973 GCA_002471185.1 Bacteroides sp. UBA7335 | reverse complement strand
ATTGGTTGAAAGATTAGAGAATGGACCATTAGAAGAGTCTCCAAAAACACAAAACAGATTACTAAACCCTGGTTTGCGATTATCTTTCACAATAAATACATAATCCTCTTTATCTCGCTTCAGTAAAAATCCATCAATTGAGTTATATCCGGGATCATAAAATGGAGCAGTTGGTTCAAAAGAATTAAAATCAGTCGTAGTAGTATAATACATACGATGACTTTTATTTGTTCCTAGACTATCAGCAGCAGTATTTTTTTCAGATGGAATAGCCGAGGACCATACTATTTGAAAACGGTTATTTACATCGTCATAAAACAGTTCAGGAGCCCAAACATTATTGGTCAATGAGTCTTTCATCACCGTAATTTCTCTCTGCTCGCTCCAATGAATAAGGTCTTTTGAATTAGCATATCCAAAAGCATTCTCACCATTCCAACTTGTAGTCCATACCAAATGATAAACTCCATCTGGCCCTTGAGTAATAGATGGATCGCGCATCATTGAGTTGGGAAAGTATTTGGGTATTTCAGT
>DKPL01000065.1:0-248 GCA_002471185.1 Bacteroides sp. UBA7335 | reverse complement strand
TTTGTTTAGTATGAAAATTGTAATATTCACTTTTATTGCCTACTTCGGGTTTCAGCCAAGAGCCAGGCAAACTATCCCACTTATACCCATCATAACTATAAAGAAAATGTAATCCATCTAATGCAGGTTCTCGATGAGAGGTAAACATATAAACCTCTTTTTCAGGAGTATCGCATGCCTGAAATAAAATAAGTAATGAAATAATTAATAACTGTACTAACTTCATATTATGATTATTTATAAACGTA
>DKPL01000007.1 GCA_002471185.1 Bacteroides sp. UBA7335 | reverse complement strand
TTCCCTTAATCACTAAATAAAGGATATCGAATATCTCAAGATATTAATAATAAAAAAGCCTATCCCATTATTTTATAAACGGAATAGACTTTAAATAAAACTGCAAAATGATTTTCTGTCCTAAAAACAAATCAAACAAATACCTAGTATTGCCAATAATAATCAAACAAAATTAGACTCTATCAAGAGCTTGAGCCAAGTCTTCTAAAATATCATCAATATGCTCAGTACCAATAGACAAACGCACAGTTCCTGGATAGATCTGTTGTTCCTGAAGCTCAGTAGCATTAAGTTGTGAATGAGTAGTGGTAGCTGGGTGAATAACCAACGACTTGACATCGGCCACATTGGCAAGCAATGAAAAAATCTCTAAGCTATCGATAAAGCGATGAGCCTCTTCTTGTCCACCATTAATCTCGAACGTAAAAATGGAACCAGCTCCTTGAGAGAAATAATGGGTATAGCGTTGATGATCGGGATGTGTTGAAAGAGACGGATGATTGACTTTCTTAACTTTAGGATGCTTACTCAGAAACTCAACAACTTTCAATGCATTTTCTACATGACGCTCAACACGAAGCGATAAAGTTTCAAGTCCTTGCAGCAGAATAAAAGCATTAAAAGGACTTATAGCTGCACCCGTATCGCGTAGCAATACAGCGCGAATACGAACAGCATAGGCAGCCGGACCGGCAGCATCAACAAAACGCACCCCATGATAACTTGGATCGGGTTCTGTCAATTGAGGAAATTTTCCAGAAGCTACCCAATCAAATTTACCGGAATCTACGATGACTCCTCCCAATGATGAACCATGTCCACCAATGAACTTGGTAGCAGAATGAACGACAATATCTGCCCCATGCTCAATAGGACGAATAAGATAGGGAGTTCCAAATGTATTATCAATAATTAAAGGAATATGATGACGATGAGCGATATCGGCAACCGCCTGAATATCTATAATATTAGAGTGTGGGTTGCCTAACGACTCAATGAATACCGCTTTAGTGTTGGGTTGTATAGCCTTCTCGAAGTTAGATAAATCGGAAGGATCAACAAAAGTAGTAGTCACACCATAGGCAGGTAGTGTATGAGCCAAAAGGTTGTATGACCCTCCATAAATGGTTTTGGCTGCCACAATGTGGTCGCCTGCACGAGTGATGTTTTCGAACGCATACGTAATGGCAGCAGCTCCCGAAGCAACTGCTAGTCCAGCCACCCCTCCTTCGAGAGCAGCTACACGCTGCTCGAAAACTCCTTGCGTAGAATTGGTCAATCTCCCATAAATGTTACCGGAATCTTGTAAGCCAAAGCGAGCAGCAGCATGAGCAGAGTTACGAAATACATAAGAGGTAGTTTGATAGATCGGCACCGCACGAGCATCTGTTGCCGGATCGGGTTGTTCTTGACCTACATGAAGTTGCAATGTCTCAAAACGAAATTTCTTTGTTGCCATAACGATATATTTTTATTGATAAATATTATTTTATTTTCTTGCAAAACTACATTATACAGAAATATAAAACAATATATATTAAAAATAAAGAATATATAACTAAATTTGCAGCTAATAATAGAACAAATATCATATTACCATCCTAATATTCATACTCTAAAAGAATATCATTCTATGGCAACTCAAACTGATAAATTGGATAAAGTAGACTTGCAAATACTACGCACTTTGCAAGAGAATGCTCGCCTTACTACAAAAGAGCTTGCATCACAAGTTAGTCTCTCTTCTACACCTGTTTTTGAGCGACTGAAACGATTAGAAAACAATGGTTACATCAAAAAATACATTGCAGTGCTCGATGCAGATAAGCTAAACCAAGGATTTGTGGTGTTCTGCAACGTAAAACTTAGACGACTGAACCGCGATATTGCAGCAGAGTTTATAAAAGTTATTAAAGATATACCCGAAGTGACTGAGTGTTATAATATATCGGGAAATTTTGACTACTTACTAAAAATACATGCACCAAATATGAAGTACTATCAAGAGTTTATCTTGAATGTATTGGGAACAATAGATAGCTTAGGATCATTAGAAAGTACCTTTGTGATGGATGAGGTGAAGCATGCTTATGGCATACATATCTAAAGAAAAAGCGTTGTCTTATTTTAGATTAGACAACGCTTTTGATGTTTATTTTAATCGATCTACCGCCTCTTTTAGTTGTTTTAAAGCAGTCTCTAGCACAGTGCGTGGACAAGCAACATTTAACCGCATAAAACCCTCTCCTTCTTTGCCAAACACCGTACCGTCATTGAGGGCTAGGTGTGCTTCTTCAGCAAATAGATGATTGAGTCCTTCTTGCGATAAGCCCAACTGCCGACAATCTAAAAAGATTAAATAAGAGGCTTGCGGACGAACCATCTTAATCTGCGGTATGCATTGGCATAGGTAATCTTCAGTGAAGTCGATATTCTGACGAATGTATTCGACTACCTGATTTAGCCAGTCAGTACCATTGCTATAAGCAGCAGCTACACTAAGATAAGCAAACAAATGACCTTCGCTAAATTCACTGGCTTGCATATAGGCTTGAAAACGATGACGAAGTTGCTCATTTTCGATAATACAATACGAACTAGCCAAACCAGGCATGTTAAATGCTTTGCTGGGAGACATAAAAATAAGAGAATTCATCCGAGCCTTTTCAGACACCATAGCGTAAGTAGTGTGTTGATAGGGAGGAAGAGTTAAATCGGCATGAATCTCATCAGAGATAACAATTGTGCCACTCTCTTGACAAATATCGGCTAAAGCAGATAGCTCTTCGCGAGTCCAAACACGACCTCCGGGATTGTGAGGATTGCTAAGAATAAGTAATTTGCATCCTTGAACATCGCGTCGTAAACGTTCAAAATCGATATGATACTGTCCATCGATTAACTGAAGTGGAGAGTAAACCACTTCGCGCTCATTGTGCTCAGTCACCAAAAAGAATGGGTGATAAACAGGAGGCATCACTAAAACCTTATCTCCTTTTTGGGTAAAACACTGGATAGCAAAAGCCAACCCGCGCACTATGCCAGGCATAAAAGTCAACATATCTCGGTTCACACTCCACCCATAGCGATTTTTCACCCAATCAATAATAGAAGTATACCATTCGTTGCATGCAAATGTATAGCCTAACACCTCGTGATCTAGTCGTTTTTTTAAGGCTTCAATCACAAAAGGAGCAGTACGAAAATCCATATCTGCCACCCACATTGGAGTTAAATCATTGCGTCCCCAACGTTCTGTTATGCCATCCCACTTAACCGAATCGGTAGCTTTCCGATCAATCACTTCATCGAAATTGTATTTCATAATAGTTAACTTTCATTTTTAATCTTGGACAAATGTACAATTCAACATCACATAAAGAAAACTAAAAGAAGAAAAAACAGCAACTTTTGGGTAAAATTACCACAGTTATGGTAGAGGTAAGGGGTATCTTTTTCGTATTTTTGCATCGTAATTAAAGAATTGCCTTATGACAAAAGCTCTATTTTTCGATATAGACGGAACTTTAGTTAGTTTCGGCACCCACACTATTCCAGAATCGACCATTGAAGCACTAAAAGCTGCACACCGCAATGGTCATCGTATATTTATCGCTACAGGACGCCCCAAAGCAATCATCAATAATTTAGAATCAATTCAGTCACTAGGAATTATTGACGGATACATCACCATGAACGGTGCTTATTGTTTTGTAGGAGATCATGTAGTGTACAAAAGCGCTATCCCGCACAATGAGGCTATTGCGCTAGGAGAGATTTGCCGCGAAAATAATTATGCGTGCATCTTTGTAAACGAGCACAACATTGCAGTTTGTCAGCCTAACGAAATGGTTAAAGAGATTTTCTACGACTATTTGCACGTTGATACAATACCGACTAAATCGCTCGAAGAGGCTACAGCTAGCGAAATTTTCCAAATAACTCCATTTATCACTCAACAGCAAGAAGACGAAATTCACCACCTCATTCCTAACTGTGAAATCGGAAGATGGTATCATGCTTTTGCTGATATCACAGCCATTGGTAATACCAAACAAAAAGGCATTGACGAAATTATTAACTATTTCGGCTTAAAACTAGAAGATACAATGGCATTTGGTGATGGTGGTAATGACATTAGTATGCTACGCCATGCAGCCATTGGTGTAGCAATGGGCAATGCCAAAGACGATGTAAAAGCTGTAGCAAACTATGTGACCGCTTCGGTAGATGAAGATGGAATTAAAAAGGCACTTGAGCACTTCGGAATCATCTAAAAACAGTATAACGCTTGAGCACACACACCGTAGACACAGCCAATAAAGAGTTTCAAGATGCATTGAACTTAATTCAGTATACACGCCAATCGGTATTTCTTACCGGTAAAGCGGGTACTGGTAAGTCAACGTTTCTACGATATGTATGTGCCAATACCAAAAAGAAATTTGTAGTACTGGCACCTACAGGGATTGCAGCTATCAATGCTGGCGGTAGTACCATGCACAGTTTCTTCAAGCTACCCTTTTACCCGCTACTCCCGGATGATCCAAACTTAAGTTTGCAGCGTGGACGAATACACGATTTCTTTAAATACGCTAAGCCTCACAGACAGCTCATTGAGCAAGTAGAGTTAGTCATCATTGATGAGATATCAATGGTGAGAGCTGATATTATTGATGCAGTAGATCGTATTCTTCGTGTTTATTCCAGAAACCTTCGCGATCCGTTTGGTGGAAAACAAATTTTATTGGTAGGTGATGTTTTTCAGCTAGAGCCGGTTGTAAAAAGTGATGAACGCGAAATACTGAATCGAGTCTACCCTACTCCTTACTTTTTCGATGCCAAAGTATTTGGTGAGATTGATTTAGTCTCAATTGAGTTGCAAAAGGTGTATAGGCAATCTGATCCTGTTTTTATCAATGTGTTAGACCACATACGAAACAATACAGCAAATGCAGCAGATATGCAATTGCTAAATACGCGATATGGAGCAGATGCAGAACCATCAGAAGAGGATATGTATGTCACATTAGCCACTCGTCGGGATAATGTCGATTTCATCAATGATAAAAAGTTGGCTGAACTTCCGGGTAAAGCTACCAAACTAATGGGAGTTATTGATGGAGATTTTCCTGAAAGCAGTTTGCCCACTTCGCAAGAGTTAATGCTAAAAGCCGGAGCGCAGATTATTTTTATAAAAAACGATTATGAACGTCGATGGGTTAATGGCACAATTGGTACTATCGCGGGAATTGATAAAAAAGAGGGTACCATTTATGTTATTACTGAAGATGGAAAGGAGTGCGACGTAAAACCTGACTCATGGCGAAACATTCGTTATAAATACAATGAAGAGAAGAAGGAAATAGAAGAAGAGGTATTAGGTACATTTACTCAATATCCCATTCGATTGGCTTGGGCCATCACGGTACACAAAAGCCAAGGACTTACCTTCAGTCGTGTAGTCATTGATTTTACAGGAGGGGTTTTTGCAGGCGGTCAAGCTTATGTAGCGCTTAGCCGATGTACTTCACTAGATGGCATTCAGCTGAGAAAGCCTATCAACCGTTCTGACATATTTGTGCGACAAGAGATTGTGAACTTTTCGACTCGCTTTAACAACAGACAAGCCATTGACAAAGCGTTGAAACAGGCACAGGCTGATGTGCAATATGTAGCAGCAGCAGCGGCTTTTGATCGAGGAGATATGCAAGAATGTTTAGAACAGTTTTTTAGAGCAATTCACTCGCGCTATGACATCGAGAAGCCAGCTCCTAGAAGATTGATTCAACGCAAACTAAATGTGATTAATACGCTTCGAGATGAAAATAAGCTTTTAAAGCAACGCATGAAAGAACAGCAAAATGTACTCAAAAGTTATGCACAAGAGTATCTGTTGATGGGAAATGAATGCATCACTCAAGCGCATGATAGTAGAGCAGCATTAGCTAACTATGATAAGGCATTAAATCTCAATCCTGAATTTATAGATGCTTGGATTCGTAAAGGAGTAACTCTTTTTAATCAAGGCGACTATTTTGAGGCAGAGAATTGCTTCCAACGAGCCATAAATATTGCACCGGCAAACTTTAAGGCTTTCTACAATCGTGGGAAACTTCGCTTACAAAATGAAAACACTGAGGGAGCTATAAGTGATTTTGACAAAGCCACGTCACTTAAGCCCAATCATGCTACTGCACACGAATTATTTGGCAATGCGCTTCATAAAGCAGGGCATGAAGAAGCAGCAGAACTTCAATGGCGCATAGCACAAGAACTACGTAAGAAGAAGAATAATAGCTAAAAGAAGAGCTCCATAAGTTGTTATAAGGAGTTTTTCTAGAATTACTAGACCACATTCTAAACATTTCGTTAAATTTGTTTTTATTATAATAGGTTGAGTTTCAAACTACAATTTATTTAAGCAGTCGTATACAAGCATGAGAAAGATTATTCAGATTCTAAGCATTATTATATTAGTTGCCATATTCATAGCATTAATGCTTCCTTTTATTTTTAGAGGAAAGATAGATGATATGATTAGAAACGAAGGCAATAAACTTCTTAATGCAGAGTTCAACTTCAAGACATTAGACATTAGTGTTTTTCGCAAATTCCCTATGATTTCTGTCACCATGGAGGATTTTTGGATTAAAGGCATTGATGATTTTGCAAATGACACATTGGTCAAAGCCGATGAATTGACCGCAGGCGTTAATTTATTCTCTTTTCTTGGAAAAAATGGATATGAAATTACCAATGTACAATTAAATAATTCTGAGTTTCGTGCCATTGTTTTAGCCAACGGTAAGGCTAATTGGAATATTCTAAAACCTGATACAGCAACTATAACAACCCATAAGGAGAAAAATTCATCGGATAATGACTCCACATTGCATATTGCACTCGATCAGTTTGTAATTAAAAACATGAATGTGATATACGATAATCGTCAAAATGAGTTGTATGCAAGCATGAATAACTTCAATTTACAGTGTTCGGGAGATTTCAGTAGTGATCAAACAATCATTAACCTACAAGGTGGTGCCTCTTTTATTAATCTGAAAAGCAAAGGAGTTCCTTATTTATCGAATGTTACGCTTTCTACTGAACTATTTTTGGATGCAGATTTTGTGACACAAAAGTACATATTGAAAGAAAATAAAGTATGCCTCAATGCCATCACCACTAGTTTTGGGGGGTGGTTTACACTTGGTGACTCTGTTAAATCTATGGATCTTCACTTAGCCACCAATCAAATTTCTTTTAAAGAATTAATATCGCTTATCCCGGGCATTTATACTACAGATTTCGATCAGCTACAAACAAGTGGCACAGCCAAACTTACGGCTTTTGCCAAAGGAGAGCTCAAGGGTGATAGCATCGTCCCTAATTTTAATATTGCACTATCGGTAGAGAATGGAATGTTCCAATATCCATCACTACCTTCGGGTATTGATGAAATAAACATTGAAGCAACCATCAATAATCCCGGTGGAAAACTGAGTCAAACTACAGTCAATGTTGATCCGTTTGATTTTCGTTTAGCGGGCAACCCCTTTAGCCTTGCAGCTAGCATCATGGTGCCCAAAGATGTGCCTATATTCTATGTACAGGCTAATGGTAGCCTAAACTTAGCCATGCTAAACGAAGTGTTTCCTTTAGAAGCTATCCAATTAAATGGTTTACTACAAACAGATATTGGAATAGAAGGTAAACTCTCGTACATACAAAAAGAGCAATATGATTTGATTAAAGCAAAAGGACATATTCTTGTTGATAAGCTTGAGGTGGCTACAAGTTCGATACCAAATATCAAAATAGCCAAAGCTATATTTACTTTTACCCACGATAAGCTCAATTTGAGCGAAACAAATATTATAGTAGGTAATAGTGATTTAAAATTAAATAGCAGTTTTGAGAACTATCTGGGGTATATTCTCAAGGATGGCATGCTAAAAGGAACACTAAATATCCAGAGCAACAAACTCGATTTAAACGACTTTATGACGGAGTTAACCGATACTACTCTTATTGCGCCATATAGCGAACTTGGCGAAGAGCCGGGATCGACTAAAAAAGTTCCAACTCTATTGTTGATTCCACAAAATATCGATTTCAAGATGAACACAAGTCTCAAAGAAGTACTTGTTAAAGATATGATGTTGAAGCATATCAATGGAGAGCTTACTATCAAAGACTCTAAAGCTAACATGAACAATCTTTCATTTGAATCTCTTGGAGGCACATTGGCTATGAATGGGTATTATTCAACTGCAAACCCAAAAGCACCTGAACTAAAAGGAGCACTTCAAATGAATCATATTGAGTTTATTACGGCCTATAAAGAGTTGGATATGGTGAAAGAGCTTGTTCCTTTATTCGAGAATTTAAAAGGGAGTTTCTGGGGAAGCATGCATATTGAAACAACTTTTGATGTTGAGATGAACCCAATATTAAACACTATGCAAGCCAAAGGGAACTTGTCAACGAAAGATTTGAGTTTGAGTGGAATAAAAACAGTTGACGAAATAGTAAATGCAGTTGAAAATCCGAAACTTAAAGAGTGGAAGGTGAAAGATATTAATGTGGATTTTACCATTAAAGACGGGAGACTGATTACTGAGCCATTTGATTTAAAACTGGGCAATTATAATATTAACCTTTCGGGATCAACAGGGTTAGATCAAACGATTGACTATAAAGGTGAAATTAGATTGCCGCATTCGACTACAAACCATAGTAGTTCTAATGTAATCAACTTAAATATTAAAGGGACATTTAGTTCACCTAAGGTTTCAGTAGATACACAGAGTATTATTAAGCAAGCGGCAACATCATTAGGTGATAAAGCATTGCAAGAGTTAGGAAAGAAGATGAATTTAGACTCAACGACATTGTCTAATTCGGATTCGCTTAAGAATAAAGTAAAGGAAAAGGCTGTAGAAAAAGCACTTGACTTTTTAAAGAAATTATAAACCAAACTAAACCTCAATAGAGCTATGTTAGTTAGACTTTACAACAATAATAACAACCCGCAGGATATACAAAAGATTGTGGATATTTTAAACGACGGTGGACTCATTATTTATCCTACAGACACAATGTATGCCATCGGTTGTCACGGGTTAAAAGAACGAGCCATCGAACGAATTTGTAGAATCAAAGATATTGATCCACGCAAAAACAACTTATCAATCATCTGTTATGATTTAAGTAGCATAAGTGAGTACGCTAAAGTAGATAATAACACGTTTAAACTGATGAAGAAGAATCTGCCCGGGCCGTTTACTTTCATTTTGAATGGTACCAATCGACTGCCAAAAATATTCAGAAATCGTAAAGAGGTTGGTATTCGTATGCCCAACAATAATATCATTCGAGAAATAGCGCACTACCTAGATGCACCCATCATGACTACTACCCTTCCATCATACGACCATCTAGAGATAGAGTATATCACTAATCCTGAACTGATTGATGAGAAATTTGGAGAAATGGTTGACTTGGTGATAGACGGTGGTATAGGCGGTATAGAACCATCGACAGTTGTAGATTGTACTAGTGGCGAACCTGATATTATACGCCAAGCCAAAGGAATATTGAAAGAATAGCTTATACAGTATAAACAAGGAAAAGTCCATTCGTTGTGATAACGAATGGACTTTTTATTTAATAGTCTAACCAAATCTTATTATTCGAAGCTTGCTCCAACACCACTTGGGAAACTACCATCTTTAATAGAAAAGTCTCCTTCAGCAGGATTAGTAAACAATGCATTTGAATCACCCGAATAACTAGTCAATCCTTTAATTGCATTGCTACCGAATACACCATCTACAGTGTTATACGAATTGTTTGCAATAACCTCTTTGGTACGAGCACCTTTTGAAGTAGATGTCCAAACACCATCAGCCACTGTTGCTCCAAAAGTTTTAGCCAAAATTGAATTATTCAACTTCAATGTAGGACCATTGCTAGTGCTTCCGGCATCAAGCAAGTAACGTGTGCCACCAATGTAATTGTAAAGTGTACAGTTATTGAACTCAACAGCATCAACAGCAGCCAATCCACGACCAGAGTTGTATAACAAGATCACATTGTGCTGCAAACCATTGAATATTGTGTTATTGAATGTCATGTTATTTACAGTATACTCTTTAGCATCCAATGAAATCATTGCATAATTTCCTTTACCTTGATTAGTAACCACACAGTCTTCAAAAGTCATGTTATCAACAGTAATTGATTTTTGATCTTTGAAACGAATGATACTACGAGCAAAGTTATTGAACTCGCAATTATTAAATGACATCTCAGTTACACTAGCAGCAATACCTTGATTGAACATATATTGTGCATCACCATCTTGAGCAATTACATTGTCAAAACGCACATAAGCATGTATACCACCAAGAATAATCTCTCTTTTCAAGTTTAATACAGCTTTGCTTTCGCCCTCGTTACCAAAGAATGTGATTGACATACCCGATGGGATAGTTAAACCGGCATCTTCGCCAGTAACCGCATCAACACCTACGATATCATACTCACCACCATCTTGGAAACATACAGTAACACTACCTTTATCTTTATGCTCATTAAGCATATCTTGTGTTAACGTTTCGCCAATATTAATATATAGTTTCACATCAGCTTCTGGAAGTTGCATACGAGTAGTAACAGTACGAGTTCCACGAGCGTGTTCACCATTCAAGATGGTAATAACATAACCGGTAGAAGCTTTCAATCCTGTAATAGTAACTTTACCTTCTTCGATATTTTCAGAAGTAAGATCGATAGTCATAGTTTCGCCTAATGAAGGAGTACCACTTTCGTCGCTACCTAAGATTTCAGCATAAACCACAGATGTAACTGCCATACCAGGTTCCCAGCTTAAATTGATAAAGTCTTCACCTTTATCAGCAGGAGAAACTGCGTTCAAGATATTTTCAGCCTTTGTAGAAAAAGAGAACTTTTCAAGATAACTCCAGTTAGAATTAGCAGAAGCATCAGAACAAGCCATCACACGTACGAAGTACTTAGAGTTACTGTTCAAGTTTTCGACAACAAAAGGAGATTTAGTAACGCTACCATCTTGACCGTAAACTAGAGATGTAGGGCGAACTTCTTCAGTTTTGCCATACAAAGAATCGGTGCTTAACTCGACAACATAATATTTAGTGCCAGGAGAAGATTTCCAAGTTAATTCAGCAGAAGTAGTTTGAGCAGTTACACTCAAGCTTGTAGGGCTGAACAAACGATCATATTCAGGATTAGTATTCCAATCGTTATCGTCTACACACGATGTGATAGTTGAGGCAGCCAGAAGCATAAATGCTCCTGACAATACCATCATATATTTATTATTAAATTTCATAATTTCAACTCAGTATTAAATAGTCCGATTAATTAGAGAAACCGTAAGAGTTACTCAAAGTTCCGTTTGATGCAGAAATTGTTGTTGAACCAATTGGCATCAAATATCTGTTTTTAACAGTTTCATTTAATCCACCGCTAATCTTAGGAAGTTTATCAAGTAAGTTAATTTGGTTTGCATCAGTTAACTCAGCTCCCCAGAATGTTTTGTTTTGCCATCCTTCTTCAGCACCTTCTGCAGCAATAGCATCTTGCTCATCTTTTGTAGCATACCATTGCACTGTAGACATATCGATAGTACAACCATCCTCTTTATACTTAAAGTATAGTTTTGCCGGATACTCTTCTAGCTGACGAACATAATCAGATTTCATTTGATCAATCTTGCTGCTCAACAAGTTCCAACGAATTAAGTCGTACTTACGGTAACCTTCGCCTACAAGTTCCCAAGCATTTTCATCAACGATAGCATTAAAGAAAGATTCTTTGTCAGCTGGGATAGATGCAATATATGCTTGTGCAGTTGCTTTATCTTCGTTACTGAAAGCACGAGTGTGTACTTGTCCTAAAGCTTGGCGAGCAGACAAGCCACAACCACCAACTTGGTCAGGACCATAAAGTTCGTTCATGGCTTCGGCATACATCAACAACACATAAGAATAACGCATTTTAGTAACATTGATACCCGACATCCATTTAGCGTTACCAGTCTCGATAGCTACACTACGCCATTTTTCGCTCATTTTACGAATGTCCCATTTAGCCACATACATTTCGAATGGTTTGTTGCTATCAAATGATTCAACGATTTTACCATTCGTTTCTTTCAAGGTATAAGCAGCACAAGTCAAGTCACGACGCAAGTCTTTCTTATCGAACGACCAGAAGTATGGAGCCGGAACTTTCATCTTACCAGAAGAGTTACCTTTTTCACCATATTGTGATGAAGCACCACTGATACGTACTCCTATTGTATAACCAAGTTCACCACTTCTACCAAGCCCCATTGGGATTTCGAAGATATTTTCGCGGTAACTGTTATCCAAGGTCAATTGGTTTACCAAGTACCAGTGATTTTCGATTGAAGGATTCAACTGATGTCTACCAGAGTTTATCAAGATATTCAAATGAGTTAATGCTTTCTCATACAAAGCTTGACGAACATCAGAAGATGGACGTTGAGTTGGATAACTCGCATCGCTTCCTGCAGCAGTTTCATAACCTTCGATAGAAGCTTCGCGAATAGCCCATCCGGCACGTGTCAAAGCAACGTTTGCCAATAAAGCGTGAGCGAATCCTTTTGTTACGTGTTCGGTTGAGACGGTACCAGCCCAAGGCAAGTTATTAGAAGCATCTTCAAGATCAGAAATCAAGAAATCTAAGATTTCATCACGGTTTGTTTTATTCAAGTATGCGTTGCTCAAATCAGGTTTAGAGGGTTCCATCTTCATTGGCATATCACCAAAGTGACGAATCAAATCTAAATAAAGCATAGCACGAAGCACTTGAGCTTCTGCCTTAATTTTAAGAGCTTCTGCACGGCTATCTGTGTTAAGTAGTTCACTATTATTGATACCATTTACTACAATGTTGGCATACTCAATAGCACTAAACATGGCATCCCATGCTCTAGCAAGGTTGGCCCAACCTGGATTTTGATTGTAGTTCATATTACCACGTTCGCTTGATGTATTGCTAGCATCAGCTCCAAAACCGTCAACTAGTTCGTAGTCTGAGTTAGTACACCATACAATTGGGAAATATTGTGAATAAGTTTGGTCATTAGTTAAGCTACCATATACTTTATTCAACACATTATTGGCATAATATACAGAATTGAAAACTGTTTCTTCAGTCAATTCTGATGGAGAGCTTTGATCAAGAAAGTCAGAGCAAGAAGTCGTCAGACTCAAAGCAGCTGCACCTATTAATATTTTGCTAAATATATTTTTCATGTTTCTTTTTCTCAATTAATTAAAATGTAACGTTAATACCTGCTACGAATGAACGGCTCTTAGGATATGCTGCATAGTCTACACCCGGACACATTGCATTTTTCTTACTTGAAGTGTCAACTTCAGGGTCAGCACCTGTGTATTTGGTAAATGTAAACAAGTTGTAAGCTGTTCCGTAAACGCGTACATTCTCTAACCATGCCTTTTTTACTAAGTTCTTAGGCAACGTATATCCTACAGAGATATTTTGTACACGCAAGAAAGAAGCATTTTCTACAGCATAGTCAATCAATTGCATAGTTGTAACACCAGCAGGATTGTACATATTAGCACCTTCATTCATTTGATTCAAACGAGTAATTACGTTTGCAATACCGCCATAAGCAGCAATAGTGCTATTTGAGGGATTACCAATATTCAAACCAGTTTCAGGGTCAACCCATGTGTAACGGTTGTCTAGGTTGAAATCAGCATTTAGGTTGTAACCCAAAGCAGATCCGGCACGGAATGCAGTAGCCAACTTAGTACCGTTGATAATTTTGTTACCTACAGAGAAGTTGAAGAATGCAGTAAAGTCTAAATTTTTCCAGTTACCCGAAATACCAAAACCACCATTAACAGGAGCTATAGTATTGCCTAAACGTTGTTTGATAGCATCACCGTTTTCATCAACTTGTAGTTTCAATCCACCTGGGTAATATTTACCACCGGTAATTGTAGGAGAGTTATCTTTCAAACCTTCGCGAAGTCCCCATGAACCATTGTTCCATACCAATTCTCCGTTAGGATTGTTAGTTGCATCGTATACGGTATAATAACCATTGGTTTTGAATCCCCAGATTTCGCCTAGGCGACCACCCTCTTCAACACGGAAATCTTCGTATTTAGAAAGAGTTGATCCAGCCCAGTTAGAGCTTTGCCATGGGTTATCAGTAGCCAATTTATCAATACGGTTTTTGTTCCAAGCAACGTTCATATTGAAATCTAAATTGAAGTTCTTAGATTCAACCAATACTGTATTTAATTGTAATTCCAAACCTTTGTTTGAAGTTTGACCAAAGTTTTGATATTGGTAAGAATATCCTGTATTAGAAGGAATTTCAGTACGCATCAACAAGTCGCTAGTAGTATTCCAGTATGCATCGATGCTACCAGAGATACGATTGTTTAAGAAACCAAAGTCAATACCTACGTTACGAGTAACAGTAGTTTCCCATTTCAATTTTGGATTTGAAAGAGTTGAACCGTGCTCCATTTGTGAGTTAAAGATTTCGCCAAAGTAAGGACCTTTAGAGGTAGCAGCAGCCATAGAGTAGGTTGTAAACATCAAACCAGCCGGGATACGGTCGTTACCTACCGAACCATAAGATAGACGGAATTTCAAGTTAGACAACCAGTCTTGAGTATTTGCCATGAACTTCTCTTCGTTTACACGCCAAGCGAAAGCAGCTGATGGGAAGTATCCCCAACGGTTTCCTTGAGTAAATTTAGAAGAAGCATCGGCACGCATAGTTACAGTAAACAAGAAACGCTCCATTAAAGTATAGTTTGCACGACCGAAGAATGAAAGTCTGTTATCGTTGAAACCAATAGTACTTTGTATAGGGTGAGTATTACCTGCAGCTCCCATATTTGCAAGAACTTCATCAATAGTCATATCTTTAGGGAAAGCAGTAGCCGTCATGATGTGTTCTACGTCACGTGTGCTAGAAGACTCTTGACCAATCATTACATTGATACGGTCACGTCCGCCAAATAGTTTTCCATCGTAAGTTATGGTATTTGCATTTCTCCAGTTACGGTTTTGCAATTTCACTTGCACTACCTGAGGCATACCATTATCACCCAAAGATGAATTTTGTACTGCAGGTGCAGCCCAAACTTGTTCAGTATCTAATCTTCTGAAACCGTAACCAAATTCAGAACGAGCTTTCAATCCTTTGATTGGAGTCCATTCTAGTCCGGCATTATAATTTTGTTTGAAGTCATTTCTAACTTTATGAGTAGCATCCAAACGTTCCAATGGGTTATATTGGCGAGTTGTGCTATTTTCGTCATCATCATCAGTTGATGAATCGATTGGGTCAATCGGACGGAAACGTACAGCGTTTGCTACGATTGAGTTAGCAGCATTCGACTCGTTAGTATCAGCACCACTACCCAAACCTTTAACTTTAGTATTGGCCAAACGAGCATTAAAGTCTAATTTGAACCATTTGTTTAGTTGAGTATTGATTTTAGCGTTGATGTTATCTTTTGCAAAACCCGAACCACGCATAATGCTATTTTCGTTGTTACGGTTATATGATACAGAGAATTTAGTCTCCTTGTTACCACCGCTAACACTTACATTATATTGTTGTTGATTTCCGGTATTACCGAAGATGTCGTTTTGGAAATCGTTACCTTGACGAGATTTCCAAATTTCTAAGTCGTCAAAACCACCATAAGAGGTAGATCCCATTTCATACTGATAGTATGCATAGTTATAAGGATCCATTGTTTTAGTCATTTTAGTAACTTGTCTCCAACCAAAAGAAGCACCGAAGTTTACTTGTACCTTACCCTCTTTACCCGATTTAGTAGTAATGATAATTACACCATTAGCACCTTGAGCACCATAGATAGCAGTAGAAGAAGCATCTTTCAATACGTCGATAGATTGAATATCAGCAGGAGCAATATCGCTAATGCTAGTTACAGGGAATCCGTCTACAATATAAAGTGGAGAGTTATCTTGAGAAAGAGAACCACCACCACGAACGCGGATTTTCACATCAGCATCAGGCGAGCCCTCAGTTGTTGTGATACTTACACCGGCCAATTTTCCGGTCAAAGCTTCAGAAGCACTCGATACGGGGATTGCTTCTAATTGTTTTGCACTAACAGAAGCTACAGAACCTGTAAGGTCTTTCTTTTGTACAGTACCATAACCGATAACAACAACCTCATCAAGAGCTTGCGTATCGTCACTCAAAGTTACATTGATTTTAGTTTGTCCCTTTACAGCAACTTCTTGAGATTTCATACCGATGTACGAAAAAACCAAAGTAGCTTTAGCAGGAACATTCAAAGTAAAGTTTCCATCAAGATCGGTAACAGTTCCGGTAGAAGTATTACCTTTCTCCACAACAGAAGCACCAATAATTGGTTCACCTGTCGAATCTTGTACAACACCTGTTACGGTAATTGTTTGCGCTGATAGGTTAAAGGATAGCGCAGCGAATAGCACAAGCAGTACTGCACGTATGCTTTTCACTTGGTTAGACATTCTTTGCATGTTTAGTAAGTTATTAAAATAAAGATTGGTTTAGCTGAATCGTGTTAAACACAACACGACATAATAGTTTTCATCGACCGCAAATTTAGGCAGATGTTAAGTCCATCATGTGCAAAAACTATTTTTTAGGTTGCACTTTTTGTTATTATGATAGTTACTGTTCTTGTTTTAATTGATTACAGAACCAGTTTATAGTGAGTAAATCTTGTTCTTTGGTTCGCCAATGCCCGGTAGACTGTGCTACAAATAATTGTTTGGGAGCTTCGATTACATTGTAAGCCGAATAGTAAGAAGTAGGAGGGCAAGTTGGGTCATTGTATCCCCACGAATAATATCCGGGAGCTTTGATGAATCGCGCAAAATTTACCACATCGTAATAGTGTGAGGTAGAGACCTTTTCTGGTTTATTATTTAGTTTCTGATTTTTCTCGTTAAACATTCCGGGCCATCCACCGGCACGACCGTGCAAATATCCTGTTAAGTCGCACAGTGCAGGATAGTAAGCAACTACTGCTTTTACTCTCGAGTCGAGTCCGGCAGCTACCATCGCAAGCGCACCACCTTGGCTACCACCAATAACACCCAAATTTTGGCCATCGTACTGGGGCATAGAAACAAGAAAGTCTAAAGCACGTACACACCCCGTATATACTCTACGATAATAATATTCATCTTTATCGTCGAGATGATAGAATGCATAATTGTTTAAAACACCGTTTTGCAGATTTGCATATACGTCGTTTGGCAATGTTTGGGGGATGCCATGTATTCCAATGGCCAAAGTTATCATGCCTTTTTCAGCTAACACTTTTTCGGCAGGTTGCTTTTTTACACCTGCACCAGGTACTCTCAGCACAGCCGGATACTTACCGGGAGCTGTTGGCACACATAGTATCCCATAAAGGTACGACCCATTTTTAAAGTGTTGCAAACGCAAGTGATATACATTGTAAGACGATGTGCACTGTTCGGGCAATAAGGTCATCACAGGGTTCATCGGGATTTTTGCCGCTTCAGCCATAGAATGTGTCCAGAAAGACTCAAAATCACTGGGTAATGTTGTAGTGGGTTGTATCAAGTCTGGATTAAAAGCAATGTTTATATAGTTGGTGTAATCCACCCCATCTACCTTAACTTTGCCGGTACAGGTCATGAACCCCGGTTTTTTCATCGTTCCGGCTTTCACTTTTACAACTCCTTTTTCGAGCATACTTTTCCCGGTCAGAGTAGGAGTCATCTTTTCGGGACCGACCTCATAGCTTAACTCTACGTTTTTCAAAGGTATATTATTACGTACTACACGGATTTCAAACGAAGCTTCTTCGCCATTACGGTAAGTCCAATCTTCGTGATTGGGAATTATCTCAATACGCACATAATCTTTAATATTCGTTTTTTGTGAGTAACAGAGATTAGAAATACTTATTAACAATAATAAAAAAAGCCAGAACGTTTTTTTATCTTTCATATATAGCTATAAAATTAATATTTAGGATCGTTGAACAAATATAAAAGAGTTTTTCTGACTACAAATAACGTACAAATCAAATTTGTCATTTTTTCAGCTATTACTACCAAATATTCCACATTTTAATGAAATATACACATTATTTTTGCTTTAGAGTGCTTTTAATAAATGTTTTATAGTAAAATGAAAAAGATAATAATTTACATACTTTTTACGACTTTTATACAAGTCGCCAACTCTCAAGAGTTTAAAAACATCTGGAATAACAATATGCCCAATAGCAGAGGTATTGCTATGAGAGATAGTATAGCCAACGAACGGGTATATCAAGTTGGAAATCCTGGAGTTTATGTTTTCGAAACTTCAAAAGCTGAAAATAAAAATGGAGCAGTGCTAATTATACCCGGAGGGGGATATGCACGCTTGGCTTATCAAATCAGTGGATGGCAATTGGCAAAATGGCTCAACACCATGGGGCTCACGGCCTTTGTGCTCAACCATCGAATGCCACAATCGGTGGATGTGATTACGAGCTACGAGGCTCCTCTGGCCGATGCACAGCGTGCATTGAGATACATCCGCGCTCATGCCGAAGAGTATGGCATCGATGTCGATAAAGTGGGTGTGATGGGCTGTTCGGCCGGCGGACACTTATCGGCTTGTGTATCGACATTCGATGAGGATTGGGGAAAAGGCAATGACTCACTAGATACACTTTCGGCTCGCCCCAACTTTACAATATTGATTTCGCCTGTGATATCGATGACCGAACACACACACAAGGGTAGCAGAGAGAATCTTCTGGGTAAAGATGCACCGGCAGAGCTACTTACTCGCTTCTCGTGTGATAAAAGGGTTAATGCCCAAACACCACCGGCTTTATTGATACATGCCACCAACGATAAGTCGGTATCGGCACTCAACAGCATCTTATACTACACAGCTTTGAAGCAGGCTAATATAGAAAAAAGCGCATTGCATATTTTCCCTGAAGGAGGACATAGCATTGCGCTTCGAAACAACCCTGGTTCAACGGGTATGTGGCCAACCATAGCCGAGACTTGGTTGAAAGAAATTAAAATCTTAGAATAAAAGCTGATGAAGTTCAGCTACATTGTCTACAATATATTTGGGCGAGAATTGCTCCAAGTCGGTACGTGGACGAAATCCCCAAGTCACACCGCAGGCTGTCACTGCTGCGTTTAGGGCAGTCTGCATATCTACTCCCGAATCTCCTACATACAAAACCTCAGCCTTCTGCACTCCGGCTGCTTCTACTATTTCATTAACGATATCCGGATCGGGTTTAGGAGCTATCCCTTCACGTTGTCCTAGTACTTTTAGAAAAGAGATGTTGGGAAAATAGTGTGCTACAAGTTTTTCGGTAGCTGCTTGATATTTGTTAGAGGCTACTCCCATTTTGACCTCTGCCTGTTGCAATTGCTCAAGTAAATGCGGAATTCCATCGTATGGAGTACTAGCATCGGCATTGTGTGCATTGTAATAAGGCACAAACATAGAGCGCATGGCTTGAAGGTTATCGTCGGTACGAGCTTCTTCGGGCAATGCCAATTGCAACAATCGGTTGATGCCATTACCTACCATCATGTGATACTCTTCCATCTCGTGCATCGGGAATCCAAGTTGTTCTAATGCATAGTTTGTGGCATTTGCCAAATCGGCAATGGTATTTAACAATGTGCCATCTAAATCGAATATTACTAACTTCTTCATAATACCTATTGTTTATCTAAATTATATACTTGATTTTGCAAAAGTAAGTAAACTACAACAAGTGCGTGCATACCATCTGAGATAATTTTACTTACTTTTTCAATTGGTTTCAAGGGTTTGGAAGTATGCCTCCGAGCCTTTGAAACTTTAGTTTCAAGGGTTTGGAACTAAATGGAACAACCTTCAACCGGAATTGGTTTATGTAGAAAACAAAAAAGAGAGCCGTAGATTAAGACCAATGCTCAACCTACGACTCTCAATTTATGGTATTTTATCTCTATTATTTTTTATTCTTGGTGATACGGAACCAATCTACATCAGCCCATCCACCATCGTTGGTTTTAATACCGGGACGTGTGCAGAATGTACCTACTTTAGCTCCAATCCATTTGCCTTCTTTTGCTTGGAAAGGTTTGCCCATGGCTACATATTTCTTGCCGTTAAAGCTATAGCTGAACTCACACATCACTTTTAAGTCGTGTCCACCTTCGCTCTTCGAAATTTTTTCGCCATTGCACGAAAACTTCACTCGCAAATAGATAGTATTATCTTTCAACGAAAGAGTCTCGTTTACAACTTCAGGATTTCCTTTATCAGCCTTATTGCAAGTAACTTGTGAAAGCACCAAACCGGTTTCTGTATTTTCAAGGATTAGACCTGCATAATCCATACCCATCACAACTAAACCGGTGCGCTCACCCACATACTTTTTGGTTGGACTGAATGTCAACTTCATCGTAGCTGTGAAATTATCTGATGGAGTTTTTTGCAATAAAAGATTAGCAACATCCCAAAGGTTCTTGTAGTCGGCCACAACAGGGTAAGAGTAAAGGCGTAGAAAGCCTTTATCGGCAGCACAATACGACCATGTTTCGTTTAAGTTTGCATGCCATTGCCACTGTGGAGATATAGTTAATCCGTCAAACTCATCACTTTCTTGTGGGGTAGAGATTGGGTAAGTTTGACCTACATTTGGCTTTTTGTAAGTCAATACTGGTTCACCACAACCATCTCCATCTTTATCAATACCAATCACAGGCCAACCATCAACCCATGTCATAGGCTGCAGATGTACGATGCGACCGTAAGCACCCACATCTTGAAAATGCATAAACCAGTCTTCGCCGGTTGGAGTATCTACCCAAGCGCCTTGGTGAGGACCATTAATAGGAGTGTTACCTTGAGCCAACACGGTTTTCCACTCGTAAGGACCGTAAACGTTTTTAGAACGAAGCACTACTTGCCAGCCTGTTGGTACACCTCCTGCCGGATGGAATATGTAGTAATAACCGTTCTTTTTGTAGAACTTAGGACCTTCGCAAGTTTCGTGTGCCTCGTGACCGTCGAAAATAATACGTGAAGGTGTAATGGCTTTGGTAGCATCTTCATTCAACTCGCAAATTGAAATGATGCTTTTGATACCGGCACGACTACCTGCATAAGCATGTACCATATAGACTTTGCCATCTTCATCCCACAACGGGCAGGTATCAATAATGCCTTTGCCTGCTTTCACCAATACGGGTTCGCTCCAAGGACCTTTTGGATCTTTTGCTTTAACCATAAAAGCGCCTTGATCCGGATCGCCCCAAAAGATATAAAACTCACCATTGTGATGACGAATAGCCGGTGCCCATACACGATTGCCATGTTCAGGACGTTCGGGAGTGACAACAGGAGGCAATGCGTTAGGAACAGCAGCACCAATAATAGTCCAGTTTACTAAGTCTTTTGAATGCAATATCTGCAAGCCCGGAAGACATCCAAAGCTTGATGAAGTCATGTAGAAGTCGTCTCCTACTCTACAAGCATCGGGGTCAGAATAATCGGCATAAAGAATGGGGTTTTTAAATGTACCATCGCCTTGATCGGCCACCCATACATCAGACACATAGTTGTTTTGCGCAATCGCTGAACCAGAGACAAGTAGTAGGCTTATACCTAATGCTTTAAATAAATTTTTCATGGATTGTGTTTTATGATTAATTTGTTGATTTTCACTACGACAAAGATAGATATTCACACCCAGTAGTAGGTTGATTTATCGGGTAAAGGTGTGGATTAATTAAATAAAAAGGTGGAATAATTGAATAAAAAAAAAGTGGAACTGCTCCAGGAGCAATCCCACTCTTATGAATATCTTTAAAAATCTGATAGGTTAACGAACATATAGTTTTTCAACCTTTACAGTGCCATCACTCATGGTGCGTTTTACCATATTCAAACCTTTTTCAGCTTGATTAGTTCTAACTCCTACTACATT
Organism: Bacteroides sp. UBA7335; assembly: GCA_002471185.1. GTDB lineage: Bacteria > Bacteroidota > Bacteroidia > Bacteroidales > Bacteroidaceae > Bacteroides. The sequence goes on along the minus strand of DKPL01000007.1, from coordinate 9,335 downwards.
GAAGTACTCAGTAGAGATTACCTCTTTTTCGATAGTTGAATCTTGAATACCTGTTCCTGTTGGAGTATAAGTAAATCCATAAAAGCCTAATTTAGAACCTGTGCAAAAAGTAGTATAGGTTTTACCTGCTTTTACAGGGAAAGAATAAGTTCCGTAATACTTATCAGCAACAGTAAATCCATTAAAGTCTTCTAAAGCCACTCCATCTTCTAAGATATAATATTTCTTTGAAGCATTTAATACTACTGCAATTTCCATATTACCATCTTTCTCAACTTTCATTGCAAATAAAGACCCCTTAACAGGAGTGGTAGCACCTGCTTTATCAAAAGCAGTTCCATTGCCATCAACCGGATTAATACCGCCCGAAACATAGTGATGATAAACTGCTCCCTCATTGATTGTAGCATCAGCTTTCACCGTATAGGTGTCTTCACCAAAAGATAAAGTTACATCTGGAACAGAAGTAATTGTAGTAGTGGAAGTAATTGTTTCGCCATCAGCCACAGCATAAGTTTGAGCATTTACAGAGATAGCTGCGCCAATAAAAGCGCTAATTAAAAGTAATTGTTTCATCATAATAATAAATAATTAAAAGTTAATAATGTTTTCAATAGTATTACAAAAATAAAAACCCACACAGTACTGTGTGGGTAATTATTGTTTTAGGAAGTGTATTTTTTGTTATTAACAACTATTTATTATTGCTTTTTACAACTTCTACTACACATGGGGTCTCAATATCTTTGCGCCAGGCAGTAATATGTTTAAACCATGCCTCAGAAGTTCCATAACCAAATTTCTCTTTCTTAGAAGTAAAGGTTGTATAATATTTAATATAGTTACCACCTTTAGGCGAAACAAGGTATAGATAGTTGGGTTTATCTTTAGCCTCCTTAACCACATACTTTTGTGGCACATAGGTAGCTAACCCTACTGTCTCTTTGGCATATTTCACAGTGTCATTAACCGGCCAGTCGGTTCCCCAACACCCTACCAACCCATTGTGGTCAGAATAAGATACAGAACCCTTTACATCTTGTATTCCGGTAGCAAAAACTTCATCTTGCAAGGGTTCACTAAAAAACACCTCGGCTTGTACATCGCGGTGTCCGGCATATAGCGTATAACGAGTCGTTAAATCAATTTCCTTATCTTGATAGTTCCAGCCATTCACTTCAAGCTCTACAATAGAGCGAACCGGACCATAAGCTAAAATACGCATGGTTCTTTCTTGTACAGGATCAATATGAATGGCTTTTGAACCATTCCAACCTTTAAACCCTCCTACTCCACAACTACCGCTCACACGCAACACATCGTCTCCAAAACCACGAGCTAATTGTTCGTCGGTTGGGTAGAACTGAGATTCTTCTATTTCAAATCCTTTATTAAATTTACCGTAAATATCAACTGTCTGTTTTTGATCGAAGTATAAACGATAAGCCACCAGTTCAGATTCAAAAGCAGGACCATGATGATGCATTTGGTTGTAAATGTTACTAGTACCCGGAATAGTGACAGAACGCACAGGGACATGCTTGCCTTTTTTATCACTCACCAACATCTCGGCATATACACGAGAAGGGTATTCTTGTTCTTTTTTCTGAGTAGAAAATGTTATATCGAAGTTACGCTTTCCTCTCGAAGAAATATCAGCGACAAAAGCCAATTCATCGGCCTTGCGGTCAGCTGTTAAATCGTCTAGTTGTGAAGGTATCTCAGTATTACCACTCATCACTACAGCCGATTTAGGTACGAATCCGAGATTTAAGTCTTTTAAATTGAGTACAATCGGGTAGTCAACTTTATTGTTAGATGAAGAGTTGGTGACACTAATACGGACTGTTTTAGTAGTTTGTGCATATCCGCATAAAGACAGTAAACTAAATAAAAATAAAAGAGTTGTTCTTGTTATCATGATGCATTGCTATTTAATGTTCGCAAAAGTAAAAACAAAAAAAGACAGTCTTATCAAGTTATGATAAAAAGACTGTCTTTTTTTAATTCGATATAATTAGAATAATTATTTCTTGAAATCCATTGTTACACCTTTGGCATCAACACTTTTGTAAAGCTTGCCATCAACAGTAATATCTTTAGAGCTCTTAATCTTAAGTGCAGGCTGTGGAGTAACAGTCTCGATTGTAATGTTATCAAGTGTCACATTATCAGCTTGACTAAGTACTACACCCTCTTTTGCTTCAGTAATCACCACATTCTTCACTGTAACGTTCTCGATTGGCATTTCTGGCAATCCGTTGAAGAAGATGGCACGACCAGAACCTTTGCAATAAACATTAGAGATATGAATATCACGGAATGCCGGAGTTTCTTCAGTTACAGGAGGTAAATCTGTTTTTGTATTTGCGGTACGTTCCTCCTCAGTTTCTTCACCCGGACCTTTACCACCGTAGAATAGGTCGAACAACAAAGGCTCGTTAGGAATGTTGATCATGTTGATATTTTCGATGTAGATACCCTCTACTACACCACCACGACCACGTGTACTTTTGAAACGCAAACCTACATCAGTACCCATAAAAGTACAATCGGCTACATAGATATTTTTCACGCCACCAGACATCTCGCTACCTACAACGAAGCCACCATGACCATGAAGTACTGTATTATTTTTAACGATTACATTCTCGCAAGGTTGACCTCTGCGACGTCCGTCTTCGTTTTTACCCGATTTGATACAAATAGCATCGTCGCCCGCATCAAATAAGCTATTGATAATTAATGCATTTTTGCAAGACTCCAAATCCAGAGCATCACCGTTTTGTGAATACCATGGATTGAATACTTTTACATTATTCAAAGTAATGTTTTCGCAAGATAATGGGTGCAAACACCAGCTTGGAGAGTTTTTGAATGTAACACCTTCAAGCAGCACTTTCTTACTGTTTTGGATACTCAATAATACAGGACGCAACCATGGACGAATCTCATTCCATTCAGCTTCAGTTTCAATACCTTCTGGTACATTAAACTCTTTACATGCATTAGCACCTTTTAAAGCACCGGCAGTAGGATACCAAATTTTTCCGGCTTCGTCTACTACACCACCTTTTTTAACCAGGTTGTTCCATTGACGTACAGTAAGTTTCTCTTTTTTCACAGGACGCCAGCTATCACCAGCTCCGTCGAAAGTTCCAAAACCTGTAATTGCTATATTCTCTGCATTATTTGCAAAAATAGGCGATTGACAACGTTTAGTCTCAAGACCTTCGAAAGAAGTCTCTATAATAGGATATGCTTCAAAATCGTCAGTGAACAGAATCAATGAATTTTCTTCTGTATATAAATTCACATTACTAAGCAATTCAATAGGACCTGTCAACCACAATCCTTCAGGAATAATAACCTTACCCCCACCCTTAGCATTAACAGCTTTAATAGCACTGTTGATTGCCTCTGTATTCATAAACACACCGCCTTTTTGTGCACCAAATGAAACAATGCTTACAGAATATTCGGGGAATACCGGTTGTTCTACTTTAGGCATTGAAAACGGCAAATTCTTGTAAATGTTTTCGTCGATTGTTGTTTGTTTCTGCGAGCAAGATTGCGACTGGCAACCTACAACTGTAAGTAAGCACAAAGCAAATAAAGCAAACAGAAGTTTTTTAGCTAATTTGTTCATTAAAATACAAATGTTTCTTATGGATTAATACTAATTAAAGGACAATTCTCGTTTAGTTTTATAATGCAGAAGGCCTTATCTTAAACCATCAGATGACTCTCACGAGCAATCTGATGGTAAATAAGGTAATAATTCATCTTAACCTAATTCTAACCTTAAATAAATATTATGAAATAACTTCTTCATTATATTGATGCAAAGATATATTTAGGGCATACGTTCTATGTGTACAATCTGATAGTTTAGGTGTATTTTTTGTCATTTTACTCTTTTAGCTGCACACTTTTGACGTTTTTATGCAAAATGTTCATATCTTTGCAGCTCAATTTAACGATTTAAAAGGTATGAGTTACAACTTATTGAAAGGAAAAAGAGGTGTTATTTTTGGCGCTCTTAACGAGCACTCAATCGCTTGGAAAGTAGCGGAAAGAGCTGTAGAAGAAGGCGCAACTATTACATTATCAAATACTCCCATGGCTATTCGTATGGGCGAAGTAAACCTACTTGGAGAGAAGTTGGGTTGCGAAGTTATCCCTGCAGATGCTACAAATGTGGATGAACTGAATACTGTATTCGAAAAGTCAATGGAAGTTCTTGGCGGACAAATTGATTTCGTTCTTCACTCAATTGGCATGTCACCTAATGTTCGTAAGAAACGTACTTATGATGATCTTGATTATGGAATGTTGGATAAAACATTAGATATTTCAGCAGTTTCATTTCACAAAATGATTCAAGCTGCTAAAAAGGTAAATGCTATTGCAGAACATGGTTCTATCATTGCATTAAGCTACGTGGCAGCTCAACGTACATTCTACGGATACAACGATATGGCTGATGCTAAAGCATTGCTAGAATCTATCGCTCGTAGCTTTGGCTATATCTATGGTAGAGAACACAATGTCCGTGTTAACACAATCTCTCAATCACCAACATTTACTACTGCAGGTTCGGGAGTGAAAGGTATGGATAAACTATACGACTTTTCTGACCGCATGTCTCCACTTGGAAATGCTTCGGCTGACGAATGTGCTGACTATTGTATCGTAATGTTCTCTGACTTGACTCGTAAAGTAACTATGCAAAACTTGTTCCACGATGGTGGTTTCTCAAGTGTAGGTATGAGTCTTCGTGCTATGGCAACTTACGAAAAAGGGTTGGATGAGTATAAAGACGAAAACGGAAATATTATCTACGGATAATTTATAATTTATAAAAGGACTTTTCTTATATACGCTCTATCTGAGATATAAGAAAAGTCCTTTTGTTATATATATAAAAATAGATACAATTATTATTGAGACAAAATGGAAACAGCACTTTATCTTATCCCTGTAACGCTAGGCGAAACTCCTATTGAAAATGTTCTGCCTTCATATAATAAAGAAGTTATTATGGAGATTAAGCATTTTATTGTAGAGGATATTCGTTCTGCAAGACGCTTCTTGAAAAAAGTAGAAAAAAACCTGGATATTGATGCTTTGCAGTTTTATCCTCTTAATAAACACACTACTCCAGAAGAAATTTCAAATTTCCTTAATCCACTATTGAATGGATACTCAATGGGAGTCATATCGGAGGCCGGATGCCCAGCTGTTGCCGATCCTGGAGCTGACATTGTAGCTATTGCACAACGAAAAAACTTAAAGGTAGTACCACTGGTTGGACCATCTTCTATCATTATGTCTGTTATGGGATCAGGCTTCAACGGACAAAGTTTTGCTTTTCACGGTTATCTACCTGTAGACTCGGTCGATCGTGTAAAAAAGCTAAAAATGCTAGAACAGCGCGTTTATGCTGAAGACCAAACTCAGCTATTTATAGAAACTCCCTATCGCAATGCTAAAATGATAGAGGATATACTACAAAACTGCAAACCACAAACTAAACTTTGTATTGCAGCCAATATCACCTGCGAAGGAGAGTATATCAAAACAAAGACCGTTAAAGAGTGGAAAGGTAAAGTGCCAAATCTGGCTAAGATTCCTTGTATATTTCTCTTATATCGATAATGTCTTTTAGATAATCATACTCATTCTCAAAACATTCGCTAAAGAAATTCTGTCCAATGTTCTGATCAATTTGTTGAAGCTGCCAAAGCTTACCTCCGACAAAACGCTGATTAGACAATAATGATTCATCTTTAATTTCGAGCAAATATAAGTATATTAGACGATTGGTAACTTCATTTTGGAAATGATAACGAATACTAAAGGTAGGTATCAAATCAGAAACATTAGGAAAGTACTTCTCGATTATTCGTTTACACCCTGCATCAAGCGACTCACCGAACTTCAAATACGATTCGCATGGAATATCGGTTTTGCCTTTATCCAATAGAAAGTTTTGGGAACGCTCACTCAAAAACAACATACCATTGTGCATTATCGCAATCCGAATTACCGGATACAATGTTTCGGGAGTTTTACCTTCGAGCACATCAGTAGCTAAGGTTTTTCCAATAACACCACCTTTAATTGTAACAATTGGGAAATAAGCTGTGTCTTTAGATATTTTATTAAAATATACAATACCCAATTGATTGAGTATGATAGCTAAAGTAAATATACTAAAAGGAATGATGCGATATAGTACATTATATAAAGAAGGGGAAACTGAAGAAACAAAAATAAAAACAATCCCAATTAGTACAAGATGAAGTAAACCTAACAATAGGATAATGTGTATGGATACAAAGCTAGACTCAATACCTTGAGCTAATCGTTTTTTATCAACCACTACACTTCGTTTCAGGTAAGAGTTTATAAATCGTCTTTTATGAAGTAACAGTGATAAACAAGGAATCAAAATAGCCAATTCCAAAGTCATAGGAAACAAATTAGCCGGTATACTATCATGTACCAAAAGAGTGGCTCCACCTACCAATATCAAAATAGCTGTAGTAAGATATAAAATGATATTAGGAAGTGTTCGCTTCTTATTCTTAATGTAGTAAAATGAATAGGCTAACGAAATAGCAACTCCAATCCAAATAACAAAGTTTTGTGCAAACCATTCACACAATAAAATAGATATAATAACAGGGATAAATCCCAATGACATATTATAATTCCAAGACAACAGGTCTTTACGCCACATTTTCAACAAATTTATTTCAATAACTTTCTATAAACGTATATTATCACACTTGTATATTCTATCAACTATTTATCAATCAATAAAGTTTGAATTACGTAGTTAAAATGACTTATTTTAAGATATGCTTTTCTGCATGATAAGAAGAACGCACCAATGGTGCACTCTCTACCTTACTAAAACCTTTACTTAATGCTAACTCTTTATAATTAGCAAACTGAAGAGGAGTAACATACTCAGCGACCGGATAATGCCGGTGAGTAGGTTGTAAATATTGACCAATAGTCATAATACGGCACCCCGTCTGATACAAATCGTTCATTAACTCTTCAACTTCATCAGGAGTTTCGCCTAAACCTACCATAATGCCACTTTTGCAAGCGATGCCGCCATCAGCAATTTGCTTTAGTACTGAAAGACTAGTATCATAATTGGCTGCACTACGTACCATAGGTGTTATTCGTTTTACAGTTTCCATATTATGCGAAATAATATTGGGAGCTGCTTGCACAACTAAATCAACTAACTCACTCTTACCTTGAAAATCGGGTATTAAAACTTCAATAGTAGTTTCTGGATTAAGACGTTTAATCTCGCAAATAGTACTTGCCCAATGAGAAGCTCCTAAATCTAATAAGTCGTCTCGGTCAACTGAGGTAATAACTGCGTGGTTCAACTTCATCAAAGCTATAGACTGAGCAACCGAGATTGGCTCTTCTGCATTAAGCGGCAAAGGTCTGCCTGTCATTGTATTGCAAAATTTGCAACTACGCGTACATATTTCACCACCAATCATAAATGTAGCAGTACCCTTTCCCCAACATTCACCAACGTTAGGGCAACGTCCACTACTACATATCGTATGCAACTTGTGTTCGTCTACAATTCGTTTTGTCTCCGTATAGCGTCCGGTTGCTCCAAAGTTTACTTTAAGCCATTCCGGTTTTTTAACCCGTTCTGCCATTTATAGATTATTCAAGAAGAAATTAGTCATTCGTCTATATAAGTGATTTCTTGTATTCCCGCCATATATTCCATGGTTGCGATTTGTGTAAACTTGCATATCAAATTGCTTATCCAATTGCACCAAGTGCTCCGAATATTCAGCTACATTCTGAAAGTGCACGTTATCATCAGCCATACCATGAATAATAAGAAGATTTCCATTTAACTTGTTCGCTCGAGTAAAAGCCGATGCAGCTTTATAACCATTAGGGTTTTCTTTGGGAGTTCGCATGTAGCGCTCGGTATAAATAGTATCATAAAACTTCCAATCGGTTGGAGCAGCTACAGCTACACCAGCCTTAAACACAGGAGTTCCTTCGCTCATACTCATTATCGTAGTATAGCCGCCATAGCTCCATCCCCAAATACCAATGCGATTTTTATCAACATAAGGTAATGTTCCTAAATATTTAGCTGCTGCAACTTGATCTTCAGCCTCTTGTACCCCTAATTTTAAATAAGTGCTCTTCTGAAACTCAGCACCTCGACCACCTGTACCTCTACCGTCTACACAGACAATAATATATCCTAAACTCGCCATATAAGTTTCCCAGCTTACAGCAAAGTTGTCTAACACTTGCTGAGAACCTGGACCACTATATTGGAACATTATTACAGGATATTTTTTAGTTGCAGAAAAATCTGTTGGCTTCATCATCCACCCATTAAGCTCGATGCCATTTGGAGTTTTAAAGGTAAAGAACTCTTTTTGAGGTAAACCTTGTTGGGCAACCTTATTTTTGAGATCTTTATTATCAATAAGAGTTTTTAGAGTCTTTCCTTCATTACTATTCAAAGTAGTTATGGTAGGAGTATTGAGACTTGTATATGTATTTACATAATATTGCATCGTTGGGCTGAAAATAGCATTATTAATACCTTCTTCTTCGGATAATCTGATCTTCTTACCTTTTTTGTCAACTTTATAAATTCCTTGACGCATTGGACTACCTTCATTACTAGTATAATAGAAGCTACCATCTTTTGCATCATATCCTAAAAAGGACTTCACTTCGAAATCACCTTTAGTAACTTGTTTGATCAAGTTTCCACCGGTACTATACCAATACAATTGTGGATAACCATCTTTCTCGCTTATAAAACTAAAGCCATCGGGGTAGAACTTAATGTTGTCAAAAACATTATCATTAATATAGTAGGGAGAATCATCACGCAATAAAAGTTTGGCCACTGTAGAACGTGGATCAACGTAATACATATCAAACTTATTTTGATGACGATTAAGCGTCATAACAACTAACTTACTTGGATCTTCGGTAAAGAAAATACGAGGAATATATCCATCTGCATCTACTGGGACATTCATTGTACGAGTTACTTTCGATTTAATATCAAAGCTACGCACCTCAACTTTTGAGTTTTTCAATCCAGCTTTAGGATATTTATAGGAATAATTTCCCGGATAAGCCTCAAATTCATTAAATGCAGGTTCAGCACCTGCAAAAAGAGGAAACTCATAAGTAGGTACTTCACTTTCATCAAAGCGTACATAAGCAATCATTGAATTGTCTGGACTGAAAGCTAAAGCATTCTTCATGGCAAACTCTTCTTCATAAACCCAATC
>DKPL01000001.1 GCA_002471185.1 Bacteroides sp. UBA7335 | reverse complement strand
ATTGTCTATCAAGAATAAATCACATTGTCACAAAGTGTATATCTTCTCAAAACAAAATTGGTAACTGGGACTCAGCATGTAATCATTGCACCTGGTCAAAGGTGATTACTGATGTGTATAAATAGGAATAAAAAGAGGAATGTGTCTGAAAAAAGCTTTGTGGGCAACAGTGTATATACACACACACACACATATATATGTATATTGATCGATAGATAGATAGATATCTGTGTGTGTGTGTGTGTGTGTGTGTGTGTGTGTGTGTGTGGCTACCGGCATCTTGCCATCTTATCCTTCAACCAATCCCAGCTAAAAATGACAAATAAGCATTCATTGTCAGTTTAAAGTTGCCAGTTAACCTAACCTGCATGTCTTCAGACTGTGGGAGGACACTGCAGTATCCGGAAGGGTACCCCATGTAAAAGTGAGGAGAACATGCAACTCCACACAGAGGGACTTCAGTTCTGTTTTTTTGTTGTTGTTGTTGTTTTTTTTTTTTGCTATTTTTTTATGCCTCCTCCTTTGGTGCACATTTGTAAATACCACACCTCAGCATTGTTGAAGCACTGACTTTTATTTGAGGATAGATGAAATTTACATCTGTCCCTCTCTCTCTCTGTTACTCTAGGGCTTGTATATGACAGTCTGATGTTGAAGCATCAGTGTGTGTGTGGCAACGCTCACATCCACCCAGAGCATGCTGGAAGAGTGCAGAGCATCTGGTCCAGACTGCAGGAGACGGGCCTGCTGGGCCGCTGTGAGGTACACACACACACATACACATTGATCTTCTTCACTTTTGGGGACATTACGTAGACTTGTATTCATTTCCTGTTGACTTAACCTAAACCTAACCTTAACCACTGACCCAAAAATCAGCTTTTCCTTAACTGGAGACATCATTAATCCCCAGTTAAGTGGTCTTTTGTCCCCAGAAGTAGCCTATGACACACACACACACACATGCTTGTCCTCACTGTGGAGGTGCTCACAGTAGAGGTACACCCACTGCTGTATTTTCACGGTTGCTGCACAACTGCAAGCTATCCTAGCATGCACAGCTACACACCGCTAACAGTCACCTCCCAGAGAAAGTATGAGGCGTTAAACCCTTCATGGCAGTTTATTATCATCAGTTACTGTAAATATGTTTCCATCACCATTAAACACATCATCTCTGCATGAATGCATTCAAGTAGCATTTTCCATTTCATGTATAAAAGCTTTATTTTACCAATAGGTAGTTGACATAAGGTAATTGCTGAATATTCATCATGTAATATTTTTTTCTAATGTGCAAATTAAAAATGCAAAAACCTTACTCAGTCTGTTTCTCTGTCTGTGTGTGAGCAGAGGATTCGTGGGCGTAAAGCGTCTCTGGATGAGATCCAGTCTGTTCATTCAGAGTTTCACACACTGCTGTATGGAACCAGTCCACTCAATCGACACAAACTGGACCACAAGAAATTGCTAGGTAGCTGTCTGTCTGTCTGTCCGTCTGTCTGTCCGTCTGTCTGTCTGTCTGTCTGTCTGTCTGTCTGTCTGAAGTGTAGGCTATAGGCTAATACCATAACACTGCAGGGTATTTTTGTTACAAAGGTTTTAATGATAATGTGATAAAATACTATTATTCTTAATTTCAACAAATGAACTGCATTGTTCTATTTATTAACGCCACATACCAGCTTTTGCATTCTCCTCGCAAGGTTTTTTGCTTTCTTCACACTCATCTTGATTGCAGCTAGTTTTGCTGTGTGTATGTATGAAAAGATAGAAACAAATTAAATGCATTTTTTAAATCTATGTTTTATGGCAATAACTAAACCTATATAGGTATTTTTTAGTGTGTAAATTCTACTATAAACTCTGTGTGGCTCCTCTGTTATGTATCCTGATGCTCACACACTATGATACCTGTAACCGCCACTGATTGGTTGTTTCAGGTCCAATCAGTCAGAAGATGTATGCTGTTCTTCCGTGTGGAGGAATCGGGGTGAGACTTTCTAGCAATCCACCTGTTTCTCTGTCTTACATACCATTATTCAGAGTTTTAAGCCTTGGACTGAGTTCTATGTTGCTCTATGCAGGTGGACAGTGACACAGTGTGGAATGAGATGCACTCGTCAGCAGCGGTCCGCATGGCAGTCGGCTCGGTCATCGAGCTGGCCTTCAGGGTGGCAGCAGGGGAGCTGAAGGTAACACACAGAAATACTCACAAGTGGGCACACGCTTCTGAAAATAGTTGTCTTACCTGTCCTCGACTCTGTCTTTGTTTTTGCACCAGAATGGCTTCGCAGTGGTGCGTCCTCCAGGTCACCATGCTGAGGAATCCACTGCCATGTAAGTACACCCACAACATTATCGTTACACAACTAGATATTTTTCTACTTCACATCTTGGTGATGACTAACAGTCTGTACTCTTTTTTTGTATGTACATATGTGTGTGTCCTGCATGTGTGTGTGTGTGTGTGTCAACAGGGGCTTTTGTTTCTTCAATTCAGTAGCTATCACTGCCAAGCTGCTACAACAGAAATTGGGAGTGGGCAAGATCCTCATTGTGGATTGGGTGAGTAGTATTGATAATCATACCATCGTTAGTAATAGTTGTTTTTTTTATGGTAGTTGGACCATGCAGCCCATTTTTTTATTATTTACTCTTTTAGTTTTCCTATCGTCCTGTTTGTCTACAGGTGAAACTCCGATTATTATTGTTGATTCTTTATTGGTAAATGGAGAAATTCCAGAATGCTACTTATCAAACAATGTAGGAACTCCTATTTTAAAAGAAGGTGATGAGTTAGAGTTGACTTTGCAACTTGACGGTAATGGTGCTAATCTTCAAACTTTTAGTATAGGTATTCCCCAAAAATATTTAGACTTAGAGTTGATTTATGATGCCGAATTAGTCACCACTGAAGAGGAGCTTATTGATGTTGAGAGTGGTTTGCTTCGTTTCTCGGATGGGGTCGAAAAAACTCAAATAAAGCTTTTGGCACAAGTTGAAGAAGTTCTTGACGACCGTGAGACACTAACTTTGAGTTTTTATCTTTCGTCAAATGCAGGAGCAGTAGGTGCTTCACAGTTTGTCTATTTGCGTTTAGAGAAATAAATTACTATAAAGAAACGCGGGCTATATAATCTATATAGTCCGCGTTTTTTTTATATCACATTCAAGTATTCTTAAAGTTTCGCTTGAATTGCTTTAGATTCTGCTTCAAAGCCAGGTTTGTTTAATAGTGCAAACATGTTCTTTTTGTAAGCCTCTACACCTGGTTGGTCGAAAGGATTAACTCCCAATACGTAACCGCTGATACCACAGGCTATTTCGAAGAAGTATAATAACCCACCAATGCTTTTTTCGTCTAATGATGGGATGACAATACGCATATTGGGTACACCACCGTCAACGTGAGCCAACTGAGTTCCCAATTCTGCCATTTTATTAACTTCATCAACACGTTTTCCTGCTAAGTAATTTAATCCGTCAAGGTTAGCTTCGTCAGTAGGAACTTCTAATTTATGGTTTACTTTATCTACCGAGATTACAGTTTCAAAGATTGTGCGTTCGCCTTCTTGAATCCACTGTCCCATTGAGTGAAGATCTGTAGAGAAATCAACCGCAGCAGGGAAAATACCTTTGTGATCTTTTCCTTCAGATTCTCCGTAAAGTTGTTTCCACCATTCGTTCACATAGTGAAGTTTAGGGCAGAAGTTAACCAAGATTTCGATTTTCTTGCCCGATTCATAAAGTGCATTGCGTGTAGCTGCATATATAGCAGCAGGGTTTTTCTCGAAAGGAGTGTCGATGCCGCAAGTTTTTTCCATTTCAACTGCACCGGCAATCAATTTATCGATGTCAAATCCAGCAATAGCGATGGGAAGTAGACCAACCGGAGTCAATACCGAAAAGCGTCCGCCTACATTGTCAGGAATGATATAAGACTTATATCCCTCTTGATCGGCAGTGATGCGTGCAGCGCCTTTTTTAGCATCTGTAATGGCTACGATAACCTTTTTAGCCATCTCTTTGCCACGTTGATCTTCGCATTGTTTTTTGAGCAAACGAAAAGCAAGAGCAGTTTCGGTAGTTGTACCCGATTTTGAGATGTTGATAACACCGAATTTTTTATCCTTTAAGAACTCAGTAAGTTCAAAAAGATAATCTTCGCTGATATTATGTCCTGCATAGATAATTACAGGATTTTTTTTCTTGTCTTCCAACCAGGTGAAACTGTTTGATAACGCTTCGATAACCGCACGTGTGCCCAAATAGCTACCTCCGATACCTGCTACAACTACCACTTCACAGTTTTCGCGAAGCACTTTAGCAGTAGCCTTCAAATCGTCTAGGTGCTCTTTTGTAATCGAAGAGGGCAAATGTAGCCATCCTAAAAAGTCGTTACCTTTACCAGTACCATGTTCTAACATTTCCTGAGCAGCCTTTACCTTAGGCTCAAAAGCTGCAATTGTCTCTTTAGAGACAAATCCCAGCGTTTTTTGAATGTTTAAACTAATCATAATAATTAAAAGTGTTTAAGGGTTGTTCCTGATTGCCTTCAACCGGCCGCCTATCTAAAAGAATCGGTCAACAGCTTGATTTCAATCATAGGAGAGATACGTTCATATAATATATTATAAACAGCATCTAGAATTGGCATATTCACATGATGATGTTTATTAATCTCTTTAATACATTTTGTGCCGTAATATCCTTCGGCTATCATCTCCATTTCTATTTGCGCACTTTTCACAGAATAGCCCTTGCCAATCATCGTTCCAAAGGTTCGGTTACGACTAAAGTTAGAGTAGCCAGTCACCAACAAGTCGCCTAGATATACCGATTCGTCTACATTTCTATTGAGTGGATGAACTGTATCTAGAAAACGTCTCATTTCTTGAATCGCATTTGACATGAGTACAGCTTGAAAATTATCACCATACTTTAAGCCGCTACAAATACCTGCAGCGATAGCATATACATTTTTAAGAACCGAGCTGTATTCTACGCCCACCACATCATCACTGACTGATGTCTTAACGAATGAGCTTCCCATTCTGCGTGCAAATATGCGTGCTTTATCTTTGTCGGGGCAAGCCAGTGTCAGGTACGAAAGACGCTCTAGAGCAACCTCTTCTGCGTGGCACGGACCGCCAAGCACGGCGATGTTTTCGGGGGGAACGCCATACTCTTTTGTGAAATACTCCGATACAATTAAATTGTCATCGGGTACAATTCCTTTGATAGCGGTAATTATAAATTTGTCTTTAAGCTTTGTTTTTAGCTTTTTCAGATGAGCCTTCAAATAAGGTGAGGGGGTAGCAAATACCAATGTATCCGACTCTTTCACAATGTCATTGATGTTTGTATAAAACTGAATACGTTTCATATCAAACTTCACTCCTGTAAGGTAGGCAGGATTGTGTCCGAGACGTTTAAAATCGGTTATGCGATCTTCACGACGCATATACCAATTGATAGAGTTTTCTTGTGCAAGAAACATTTTGGCAATGGCTGTGGCCCAGCTTCCACCACCTACTATCGCTATCTTACCGGGTAATTTCATATATATCAATTACATTAAAAAAGAAAAATTAAAAACAAAGAAAAAGCCAACTTGAGCGTTCCTTTGCCTTTAATTTTTCATTCTTTATTTTCATTTAATTTTTTCTATCCATTCGGTAACTTCATTTACCGTCGGATTAGCAAGCTCAAGCTTATATTTCTTGTTGATGCCACAAATGTCTTGATGGAATTTTTGAGGGTTTACACCTTTTATATCTTCCACCATGTTATAACCCGCTTTTTGAATTACAGGAACCCAGTCTGCAGTGATGCCTAGTTCAAGATACTTTTCGGTAGCATCTTTCTTAGTTACTTTTTCGGGACGCATTTGAGGGAAGAAAAGAACTTCCTGAATGGTTGTTTGCCCGGTCATAAGCATCACAAGACGGTCCATACCAATACCCATTCCTGAGGTTGGAGGCATACCGTATTCCAAAGAACGGATGAAGTCTTTGTCAATAATCATTGCTTCATCATCTCCCTTTTCGCTCAAGCGCATTTGTTCTTGGAAGCGTTCAAGCTGATCGATAGGGTCGTTTAGCTCAGAGTAAGCATTAGCCAACTCTTTACCATTAACCATCAATTCGAAACGTTCGGTCAACTCCGGATTCTCGCGGTGACGTTTTGTCAACGGAGACATTTCGATAGGATAATCGGTGATAAATGTAGGTTGTATGTAGTTTCCTTCGCAGAATTCGCCAAAGATTTCATCAATCAACTTACCTTTACCCATAGTATCATCAATTTCCATATTCAATGTTTTGCAAATCTCGCGAATCTCGTCTTCTGATTTGCCGTGTAGGTCATGACCTGTAAACTCTTTGATAGAGTCGAGCATAGTTACACGTTTGTATGGAGCTTTGAAGTTAATTACATTGTCGCCTACTTTAACTTCGGTTGTACCGTTTACATCCAAGCAGATTTTTTCAATCATGTTTTCAGTAAAGGCCATCATCCAGTTGTAGTCTTTATAAGCTACGTACACCTCCATCGCAGTAAATTCAGGGTTGTGAGTACGGTCCATTCCTTCGTTGCGGAAGTTTTTAGAGAACTCGTATACTCCCTCGAAACCGCCCACGATTAGACGTTTCAAATAAAGCTCATTGGCAATACGCAGATACAATGGAATATCTAAAGCATTGTGGTGTGTAATAAACGGACGCGCCGCTGCACCACCGGCAATAGATTGTAGAATTGGAGTTTCAACCTCTAAATAACCTTCGTTATTGAAGTATTCGCGCATTGAAGTATAAACTTTGGTACGTTTGATAAAGATATCTTTGATACCTTCGTTTACCGCAAGGTCTACATAGCGCTGACGATAGCGTAGTTCTGGATCTTCAAAAGAGTCGTAAGCTACCCCATCTTTATATTTTACAATCGGAAGAGGCTTGATAGATTTTGCAAGTACAGTCAGCTTTTGAGCGTGAATACTTACCTCACCCATTTGTGTGCGAAACACAAAACCTTCTATACCGATATAATCTCCCAAATCGAGAAGACGCTTGAATACAGCGTTATAAAGCTCTTTGTCTTCGTTAGGGCAAATATCATCACGGGTGATATATACCTGAATACGACCTTTAGAATCTTGTAATTCAATAAAGGAAGCTTTTCCCATGATGCGACGACTCATGATGCGTCCGGCAATAGATACTTGACGGGGTGGTTCTTGTTCGTCTTTAAATTCTTCTTTTATATCTGTGGAATAAGCATTAACTATATACTCTGCAGCAGGATAGGGGTCGATACCCATCGCGCGGAGTTCGTTCAGACTGTTACGTCTGATGATTTCCTGTTCACTAAGTTCTAATAGGTTCATTACGTAATATATTAACTCAATATTTGGGACAAAAATACGAAACATTTTTTATATAGCGTTACTTTTTCTCTTAAATAAAGAATGCCTATCTTTGCACAATCATTAAAATATAGGTATGACAGGACAATACGTTCCCGCAGAGTTAGGGACACAAGAGATTGGAAAGCTACTAGTGAAATATGCCGTGCCGGCTATAATTGCTATGACAGCAGCTTCGTTGTATAATATGGTAGATAGTATCTTTATCGGACAAGGAGTTGGACCGTTGGCTATCTCGGGTTTAGCACTTACGTTTCCGCTAATGAACCTTGCAGCTGCTTTTGGATCGCTTGTTGGTGTTGGCGCTGCTACTTTGGCTTCGGTGAAGCTTGGGCAGAAAGATTATGACACGGCGCAACGTATTTTGGGCAATGTTTTGGTCTTAAATGCCATTATAGGAGTAGTCTTTGCAGTGCTCTGTCTTATCTTTCTCGATCCCATTCTTTACTTCTTTGGTGGTAGTGATCAAACGGTAGGTTATGCTCGCGATTATATGCAAGTTATTTTGTATGGCAATGTGATAACTCATATTTATTTGGGCTTAAATGCCATGCTTCGGTCTTCGGGACACCCGCAAAAGGCAATGTATGCCACCATAGCTACTGTGGTGATTAATACCATTCTCGATCCGATATTTATTTTTGGCTTCGACTGGGGCATTCGTGGAGCTGCCATTGCTACCATTATAGCACAAACCGTTGCGCTTAGCTGGCAGTTCAAGCTTTTTAGTAACAAAAATGAGCTATTACATTTTCATCGTGGCATTTTTAAGTTAAAGAAGGCCATTGTGCTCGATTCTTTTGCCATCGGTATGTCGCCTTTTTTGATGAATATGGCCTCTTGTTTTATTGTGATTTTAATAAATCAAGGTTTACAAAAGTATGGTGGCGATTTGGCCATTGGCGCATTTGGTATTGTCAACCGCGTAGTATTTGTGGTAGTGATGATTGTGTTAGGACTAAATCAGGGGATGCAACCCATTGCCGGTTATAACTTTGGTGCCAAGCACTACGAGCGTGTGATGCAGGTATTGAAGTACACCATTTTTGGTGCCACTATCTTCACCACCATTGGTTTTTTGATGGGAATGTTTTTCCCGCAAGAGGTAGTGTCGATTTTTACTAAAGATCAGCAACTCACTCAAATTGCTTCCGAAGGCTTTCGCATTGTAGTGCTATTTTTCCCTATTGTGGGTTTCCAGATGGTTACCTCCAACTTTTTTCAAAGCATTGGCATGCCTGGCAAAGCCATCTTCTTATCGCTTACTCGTCAGTTGTTATTCTTAGTTCCCTTGCTCCTGATATTGCCTCAATTCTATGGCCAAACAGGCATTTGGATGAGTATGCCTATCTCCGATCTGATAGCAAGTATTGTTTCGGCTATTATGCTTACCTATCAATTTAGGGTGTTCAAGAAAGCAGCTGCGCAACGATAAGCGGAATAAAAACATTATTCTTACCCTGTTTTTCTAAAAAATAACTATGTTTGTTGTAGACTATGAATAAGTACACAGTATGAACGAAAAATATGTTATCAATATAGGACGTCAGCTTGGTAGTGGCGGGAAAGAGATTGGCGAAAAGTTGGCTCAACGTCTTAACATTCAGTTTTTGGATAAGAAACTGATAGAGTTGGCTTCTGAACAAAGTGGGCTTTGCAAAGAGTTTTTCGAAAAAGCAGACGAAAAGACATCGACTGGAATTATTGGGGGATTGTTTGGTATGCGTTTCCCATTTGTTAGCGACGGCGCTTTGCCTATCAACAACTGTTTAAGCAATGATGCTTTGTTTCAGATTCAAAGTGACGTTATTCGCCAAGTGGCAGCAGCCGGCTCATCTCTTTTTGTAGGACGATGCTCCGACTATATTCTTCGCAATCATCCCCATAAGCTCGATATATTTATCACTGCCGATGAGCAAGACAGAGTGCAACGCATTAAACTCCGTCAGGGAGTGAGTGATGAGCAAGCCATCGAAATCATGGAGAAGATTGATAAAAAACGTGCCGAGTATTACAACTATTATACTTACAAATCGTGGGGAGTAGCCGCTTCATATCACCTATGTATCAACTCTTCGGTGCTAGGCATTGATGCTACAGTAGATTATCTATATGAGCTGGTGCACCTTAAGTGGGGTGTATAGTACATCGCAACACCCATTCTTAGCTTGTTGATTATTGTTGTTTCATTTAGTTTCAAACCTTTGAAACTATAGTTCCAAGCCATCGGAGCTACGGTTCCAAGCCTTTGGAACTAGCTGAATCTTTTACTTGGGCGATTACTGTTTACGTGCAAACCACTTTTTAAACTCAGCTACTCGAGTTTTGCTGACAATGATTTTCTCCTCATCATCTTCGTGCACCAAGTTTACCGATAGCCTGCTGTTAAACCATAGGCTGATATCTTTAATGGCCTCGCGCGAAAGCAGGTATTGCCTATTTACCCGAAAGAATAACGTAGGATTTACCGACTCGGTCAGCTCGTCTAAGTTAAACGGAATGGAGTATGAGGTTCCGTCAGCAAGCATCAATTTAGCCAAACTACCTTTGATGTAGAAGTAGTGAATAGACTCGATAGCTAATGGTAATAATTTGTCACCCTTGATGGGTACCAAAAAGTGAGTCCGATAGCCTTCTTCCTTTTTAATTGCATTTATCAAACTCAACAAATCATTAGTTGCTACCGAAGTAGATACTTGTTCTGGCTTAGGTTGCAGTATGTTTAGTTTCTTAAATGCCTGTTCCATCTCTTTGCTGCCGATAGGCTTCAGTAGGTAGTCGATGCTATTTACCTTGAAAGCTTGCAGCGCATACTCATCATAAGCAGTGGTGAATATGATGGGGCAAGATATTTGAGTATGTTTGAATATCTCGAATGCTGAACCATCTGCCAAATGGATATCCATAAAAACAATATCGGGCATGGCGTGCGTATTGAACCACTCTATACTCTCTGAAATACTATCGAGAGTCGTCAGTATCTCAACCTGTGGAGCTACCTCTTGCAAAAGCGATAACAGATTGCGTACCGCTGCCTTTTCGTCTTCAATAATCAATGCTTTCATACCGATTCGCTAATTAGAGGAAGGCTAACTGTGAAGTGGCTATCCTCGGTGATGGTGATGTCTTGGTGAAACAAGAGTTTATAGCGCCTTGTCAGATTCATTAGTCCTACTCCCGTGCCGTTAGTGCTGGTCAGCTTGGGCTGGATGCGATTGCTCACTTTGAGTACCCCTGCTTCGTTAGTCTCAATGCAAATATTGAGAGGACGTCGCGAGCTAATCTCATTGTGCTTCACTGCATTTTCGATAAGCACTTGCACTGCCATTGGTGGCAACCTGAACTCATCGAGATGTGGATGGATGTTGATGTCGAAAACAATGCTATCCTCATATCTCATCTTTAGCAAGAAGATATAGGCTGAAGCAAACTCCATCTCATCGCACAGCCGAACCGATTGAGAATCGTTGCTTTGAAGCGTATAGCGAAGCACATGCGAAAGTTCTAAAATATACTCTTGAGCACGCTCTTGATCTTCGCGAACCAATGAACGTAATGCATTGAGCGAGTTGAAGAGCATGTGTGGGTTGAGCTGATGCTTTAATGCTTCGTACTGATTGCGAATGTTTTCGGCCTGCAACTGCTGGTTTTCAATAGACACCTTTTGTTGCCTCCGAATCAAATGAAACATGTAGCAACTACCAGTCACCAGTGAGGTCATGATGAGGTCGCGCATGGGATGCATATAGTGATGCACAGTTGCAGTAATGGCGGGTAGTCCTAAGGTATGATGTAGAAACACAAAACCTTTGCCCAACAAGCTACTCAGCACCCCGGTGAGCACAAACGAAGTCAATAGCTTTTTCCACGAAACACTAATGCTCAAGTCGCCAAACTTAAAAAGAGCCATGTTGACTGCAAACAAGAGTAGCAACGAAAGGAATGTAAAGACAATCTCTGTAAAGACATCCCAAAAGTGAATGTCGGGGAATAAGATATCGCTTTGCATCTGCTCAAATAGTGCAATCGATTCGGGAAAATGAATCAGTATGGCTACCGTAAATGAAATTGCTATGATAGCCAATAAGTACTTGTCAGCGTATAGCGTTTTGATAAACTTCATAATGATACAAAGATAGTGCTTTTTTCTTCAGTCAAAGTGACTTAGTTCCACTTGATTCGTGCTGTGACATACATGCCAGGTCGAAATTCTTGATGGCTGTTTATAATTTGTGCATACACTTGCAGCGAGCGATTTACCTCGTCTACTTGTTGGCCGATAGATACAATTTTTGCTTCAAAGTTCTTGCCGGGCATACCATTTGCTTGAAACTCTACTATATCGCCCAAGCGCAAATCTTGAATGTCTTTTTCGTAAGTCGTAAGTCGCAACATCGGCACTCGCTTATCGATGATGTCGCACAAAGCTTCGCCCGCTTGGATGTATTTGCCCGTGTTTACATCTACCTGACCAATATATCCGCTGATTGGAGCTTTTACTTCGAGCAAAGGAGCTATCCCCTTTGTTTGTAGCGTAGAAGCCGTCACGCCCAATAGTGATAGTTGAGCTTCGGTTGCCTCCAGTCTGCTTTTCATAGATAGGTAGTCGGCTTTGGTCTGCTCAAACTTCTTTAACGAAGCCGCTTGCTGGTCGGATAGCGTCTTCTGCCTATTGTACTCTTTCTGCAAGAACTCCGTTTGTGCATAACTATCCAAATAGTTTTGTTGCAACAAGATGAAATCGGGGTTCTCGAGTGTGGCAAGCACTGCGCCCTTATTCACGTATTGTCCCGGTAGCATGGTGGTGTTGCGAATAATGCCTCCCATGGTCAACGACACAGTGGCATGGTGCTGGGGTGGAATAACAATAGTGCCATTAAGCGAAACTTGGTTAGGACGTGAAGTAGCTGCAGTCATGGCATCTACCAATGTATCGTTTGCAGCACTATCTTTTGCTGGTTCAACGCCTATTTCTTTACTCATTTGAGCTTGCTCAGTAGTTGACTCGGGTTGAGCTTGCTTTGAACTACAGCCAGTTAGCATCAACACCAACAATAAAGAGCAGTTTAGAGGTTTAAAATTCATGGGGTATCTATTTTTTTATGATTACTTCAATGTTACTTATACAGCTCATATTCTAGAGCTGCTACATTATATTCGTAGAGTGTTTCGAGGTACGCCTTGCGAATATCGCGAACTGTTACTATCGACTGGATGTACTCTGTGATGCCGGTCTCGCTATTTTGAAACTGCAAGTTGGCAGCCTCTTCTAACGCTTCAGCCTCTTGCAATGCCGATGATTGGTAGAAAGTCAAATTTTCGCTATAACGACGTAGCAAGATAACCAACTCATCTACTTTGTTGTATAACTCTCTAATGTTGCTTTCGGCAGTTATCTTGGCTGTTTGGGCCGCTAGTCTGGCCTGTTTCACCCTACTGCTTTGTGGCAAAAAGTAGAGTGGAAACGAAACGCCCACCATCCACGAATTAAGATTCTTGATGGGCAGAATATTTTGGCGCGTATATCCTAAACTAATTTCAGGGAAAAAGCGACTACGCTCTACTCGGGTCAGTGCCTGTGCTTCGTCGGCTTGTCCGTTGAAATAACCCAAGTGAGCTTGCGATAGTGAATAACCGTCAAGATAAGAGACGTCAAACTTTAAAGACTCTTGCACAGCAGGCACTATGAGCGAATCGACATAGCAAGTCCAACGAAAACGTGCCAGTGCCAACTGCTCCTCTTGTTGAGCCTGATAAAGACGGTTGCGCAAGTCGGCAGCAAGAGTCGTCATCATGTTTTTTTCGAGTAAGGTTATCTCGCCTTGCTCATAGCGCAACATGCCGATGCGATAAATCTCTTTCGCCATCTCGTCTTGGTCGCGGTAGAGTTTGCTCAACTCGCAACACTGTTGATAAAATGCCCAAGCACGTTTTACCTCAGCCACTACCTCTTTCTCTACCATTTGTTGGTAATAAGTACTGGTTGACACTTGGCGATTGACCAATGCATTCTTATAAAAAGGAGTTAATAGCGAACCTAAACTCTGCTCAATGCTTAACTCTTTATCGTTTTTTACCTCGCTATTTAACTGTCCCCAAGCATAGCTGAATGAGGTAGGAGCTGCCTCTACAATCTCACCCCTAGTAGCTTTAGCCTGCTTAACAGCCGCCTCTGCCACATGCAAGCGAGGGTGATTTTGTTTGGCCAACTCAATGGCTTGCTCAAGAGTTACAACCGTTGAGGCCTCTTGTGCCTGAAGCAAACTGCTACTTAGCAGCAATGCCGGGATAAGAATAAAAAGGTTTCTGAACTTCTTAGAACGTCTCATACTGGTTCCGGTTTGATTTACTATTTTATAGAATATCGGTATGATGATAAGCGTAAGTGCCGTCGATACAATCAACCCACCAATAACAACCGTGGCAAGTGGACGTTGTACCTCTGCTCCAGCCGATGTTGCAATGGCCATGGGCACAAACCCCATCGAGGCAACCAAACCGGTAAGGAATACAGGACGCAACAGATGTGGAGTTCCGCGACTGATGATCTTGCTTGTGCTCAGTGGGTAGGTAGAACGGCTACGCAAGTCGTTGAAGTGGTTGAGCATCAAGATACCATTGAGCACCGACACACCAAACAGAGCAATAAACCCTACACCGGCCGATATGCTGAAAGGCATGCCGCGCAACCAAAGTGCCACGATACCACCAATCAATGATAGTGGAACGGTAGAGAACACAATGAGGGTGTAGGTAACGTTTTTGAAGGCAAAGAATAAGATAAGCAAAATCAACCCTAATGCTACCGGAATAACAATCAATAAGGTGTTGATAGCATTCTGAAGATTCTCGAACTGACCGCCATACTCAAAGTAGTAACCTGGTTGAAGAGTGATGTTCTTATCGAGTGTGGCTTGAATATCGGCCACTACCTGTTGGATATCGGCATTGCGCACGTTTACTCCAATCACAATTCTACGTTTAGTTTCATCACGATTAATCTGAAGTGGTCCCTCGACTAAGTCGATAGAAGCAAACTCACTAATCGGAATTTGAACCCCTTCGGCAGTACGAATAAAGAGCTTGTCTAAGTTGAAATCTGCCACCTTTTGTTGGTCTAACCTAACCACTAAATCAAATCGGCGTTCATTCTCGAATATCACCCCACTAGCTTCGCCGGCATAAGCCGTACGAATCATATCGTTCAGCTCCTGAATATTCACTCCATAGCGTGCTATCTTGTCGCGGTTGTATTTTACAATCAGCTGTGGTAGTCCCATGGTTTGCTCCACAATCACATCCGAAGCTCCAGGCACTTTTTGTACATATCGCGCTGCCTCTTTGGCACGCTCATAAAGCTCGTGTGTATCTTCGCCATAGAGCTTAATGGCAATATCGGCTTTTGCCCCCGTCATCAACTCATTAAAACGAAGCTGAATGGGCTGCGAGAAGTTAAACTCAGCGCGTTGGCTCAATGGCTCTAAACTCTCTTTCATCTTTTCCACCATCTCTGCACGCGAAGTGGCCGAAGTCCACTCTTTAAAGGGTTTCATTACAATCATAATGTCGGCATCTTCTACCGCCATAGGGTCGGTAGGAACTTCTGCTGTTCCAATTTTAGCCACCACATGTTTAATCTCCGGGAACCTCTCCTTCAGTGTTTTCTGTGCTAAGTTTGATACCTCAATACTTTCCGACAATGAACTACCTGCCGGAAGAGTCATCTGCATAGCAAAATCGCCCTCGTCAAGTGTAGGGATAAACTCTGCCCCCAATTTGCCAAATAAGATAAACGACCCAATTAGTGCACCAAATGCAGCCATCACTACGCCCCACTTGAAGCGCATACACCACTTTAGCGTATATTGATATCCTATGTTGAGTCCATCAAAAAAGCGATCGGCAAAGGTGCGTTTGGCTTTTAAATTGTGCTTTAAGAATAGTGAGGCCATCATAGGCACATAGGTAAGCGATAACAACATGGCGCCAATAATGCAGAACACTAATGTTTTGGCCATGGGTGTGAAGTATTTACCTTCAATTCCCTTTAGTGTCAAAATGGGGAAAAATACAATTAGAATAATGACTATGGCAAAAGTTGCTGAGCGAGTTACTCCCGATATACCTTGTTCTACTTCGGCATCCATCTCTGCCTTATTGAGCTTCTTACCAATCAACCTTTTACTATATAAATGAGCCAATACTCCTTCGATAATAACAATAGAACCATCTACAACAATACCAAAATCAATAGCACCTAAACTCATCAGGTTGGCCGATACTCCAAAAATACGCATCATGATAAAGGCAAACAACATGGCTAGTGGGATAACCGAAGCCACAATTAGTCCGGCGCGGAAGTTGCCTAAAAATATAATCAGAATAAGAAACACAATAAGTGCTCCTTCGATTAGGTTATAAACCACTGTAGATATGTTGCGGCTCACCAGCTCTGAACGATTCAAGTAAGGCTCAATGCGTACTCCTTCAGGCAATAACTTTTGGATGCGTTCTACCCGCTCTTCGAGTTCGCGAGTTACTAAGTTGGCATTGGCACCTTTGAGCATCATTGCGATGCCACCCACACACTCTCCGTCACCATCCATTGTCATGGCGCCAAACCGTTTAGGAGCTCCAAATCGAACCTTAGCTACATCGTCGATGTGAATGGGAATACCATTGCGGTTGGTAATGACCACCTGCTCAATATCTTTTAAGTGAGTAATCATACCCTCAGAACGGATGTAGTAAGCGTTTCTCATCTTCTCGATGTAACTACCACCGGTGTTCTGATTGTTTCTACTCAAAGCTTCAAAAACCTCGGCTAGAGTGATGTTGAGCGAAAACAATGCATCAGGGTCTACCGCAACTTCATATTGCTTCACATATCCGCCAAAACTATTTATCTCGACAATTCCCGGTATGCCCGAAAGCTGTCGTTTCACAATCCAATCTTGAATGGTACGCAACTCCATTGCATCGTATTTATCTCGATAGGCAGGGTCTACCTCGAGTACATATTGGTAGATTTCTCCCAATCCTGTGGTGATGGGCATCATTTCGGGAGTACCCAGCTCTGTTGGAATTTCACCCGCTACCGATTGTATCTGTTCATTAATCAACTGTCGTGCATCAAGGGTGGGGACACCCTCGTCGAACACCACTGTCACCAGCGAAAGTCCAAATCGACTCACTGAACGAATCTCTTCTACCTTCATAATGTTGCTCATGGCAATTTCTATAGGCATTGTGATGAGTTGTTCTACCTCTTGTGGAGCTAAAGTAGGTGAGATGGTAACTATTTGTACTTGATTGTTGGTGATATCGGGTACGGTATCAATGGGTAGTGTCAGCATAGAATAGATGCCTCCGATAAGTAGAGCTAGTGTAGTGAGCCCTACAAAGAGTTTTTTCTTGATCGAAAAGTGAACAATTGCTTTTAGCATAGCGAAAGTGTTTATAATTTGCTATGCTAAAATAGGGTAGCTATTGCACAAAAAATATAGAATTAGGGCGAAGCGGAAAGAATGGCAATTGAATCGACTTAGAAAGGTTGTGAATGATAGCAACCTTATGTGGCTTTTGGTTGTTATAGAGAAAATATAATGTAATTCAACAAATATGAAGAAGATAATAGCCGGATTGGTTGTGCTGTTGGTGTCTATGGCAACCTTTGCTCAGAGTGAGTCATTCTATAGTTTTACCACGACTACAATTGATGGTAAACCTTATCCTTTTAGTCAACTCAAAGGAAAAAAAGTGCTTATTGTGAATGTGGATGTGCAGGATCAATTAGCACCGCAATATGCCATTCTTGAAGAGTTGTATAGTCAATACTGCGATAGTAACTTTGTACTACTGGGGTTTCCAACCGAAGATTTCGATACACAGTCGGCTAAACAGCAAGCTCAGACCAATGGTTACCGGCTACTCGATTATGATGTGACTTTTCCGGTAATG
Organism: Bacteroides sp. UBA7335; assembly: GCA_002471185.1. Lineage (GTDB taxonomy): Bacteria > Bacteroidota > Bacteroidia > Bacteroidales > Bacteroidaceae > Bacteroides. Next base: position 6,471 of record DKPL01000001.1, on the reverse strand, counting down.
GAAAAGACTTCTGTGGTAGGCAAAAATATTTCGCCCTTGTATAAATGGCTTACTGAGAAAAAACTGAACGGAAAACAAAATGCACCGGTCACCGGTAACTTTCAGAAGTTTATGATTGATGAAAAGGGGCAGTGGGTTGGTGTACTACCCCCTGATGATAGCGCCTTCAATTTGAAAATATTGAACTGGGTGCAAGGTGGTAACTGATTGGTTAAAATCAATTCATAAAGATACGTTGATACTCGCTTTCGAAGTTTGGAGTGAAAAGCTCTTTATCTAAGTTAGCGAGTATTTCTTCTTTTGTCCAAAAGCGTCCACCGTTCAGCTCTGCGCTAGGAGTTATAACTCCATCATAAATGGTTTTGTATGCAAACACTAGTTCACTCTCTCTATCTGATTTGAATATATATTGGCATAACTTTTCAGGAGTGAAATCGGTGATTCCTAACTCTTCTTCAGCTTCTCTTTTTAAAGCAATCTCTACGCTTTCACCTAAATCGATGTGACCACCCACCGAAGTGTCCCATTTCCCCGGTTGAATATCTTTCCAATCGGGACGTTTTTGTAGAAATAAATCTCCCTGACTGTTGAATACATGCAAATGCACTACCGGATGGAGTATATGGCTACCGTTATGACACTCCCCTCGGGTAGCTGCACCGGTGATAAGTCCATCTTCATCTACAATCGGAAATAATTCTTCGTTGTTATCGCTTTGTAAACTAATCATGTGTTGAGGTAAGTTTAAGGAATTAGTAAAGAAGAGTCGCCATAACTCAAAAAACGAAAATCGTGCTCTAAGGCATAGTTATATATTTGCTTCCAATCGCCCTTGACAAAGGCCGAAACTAATAATAACAATGTGCTTTGAGGTTGATGGAAGTTTGTCACCATCGCTTTCACAATTTTATATTCATATCCCGGTGCAATGATAATTTGGGTACTTGAGTGTAACATTTCCATGCCATTACGGTCGAGGTATCCCAATATCTTTTGTAAAGCAACGATGGGTTGTAGGTATTCCTTGTTTTCGTAAGGTTGCCACTGTCTAACGTGTAACTCTTTTTGAGAAGCGTTAGGATTGTTGGCTAGTGTTACCCCGATGTGATAAAGACTTTCGAGTGTTCGTACCGATGTGGTGCCCACTGCTATGGCTTTGGCATCATGATGGATCAGTTTCTCAATGGTCGATCTTGATACCGAAATATACTCAGTATGCATCTCATGGTCCGCTATCTCTTCGGCTTTCACAGGTTTGAAAGTTCCAGCCCCTACATGCAGTGTTAGTTCTTCTATATCAATGCCTTTTTGTACAAGCGAATCGAAAACGGCAGGGGTGAAATGTAAGCCGGCTGTAGGTGCAGCTACTGATCCCTTTATTTTAGAGTAAACGGTTTGATAAGTGCGCTTATCACTCTCTTGTGTATCTCTATTTAAGTAGGGAGGGATAGGTAATTCGCCGAATTCTTCTAAGATATCGGCAAAGGTTACCGCGGGATTGTCCCAACGAAAATCTACCCAATGACTGGTTCCTACGACTTCACCACGAGTGGCTGTCAAGGTCACAGGCTTCTCCTTAACCATCATCTCACGCGATAGTGCACCCTCTTTCCATTTTTTCAAATTACCAATCATACAAAGCCAAGCCACATGCTCGGTTTGCTGAAAATTAAGAACATAGTCGCTGGGCTGAATCGGCTCTAAACAAAAGACTTCGATTAAGGCTCCTGTCTCTTTGCGAAAGTGCATGCGTGCTTGAATGACCTTGGTATTGTTGAATATCATTAGACTGCCCTTAGTCAAATATTCGGGTAGGGAAGAAAACTTATCTTCTGAAATCTCTCCATGGTTATAGATTAGCAATTTAGACTCATCTCTAACCGGAAGTGGGAACTTGGCAATGCGCTCATCCGGCAATGAGTAACTGAACTCGCTTATATGGATATGTTTAGGACTTTCTTTCATTAACTTGATGTTTTATGCGGCAAAAGTAGTTATTTATACTGCATTATGGATGATATTGTACTCTTTTTGAGCAATAAATTAACTCAAAATAGGGAGTATAGTTTATATTTGCAATTCAAGAAAACAATTTTAATACCTAATATCATCTTATAAATTTGACCGACTGATATGAAACAACTACTTACTATTGGCTTGCTTTCGGCATTCTCGCTTTCGATAAATGCTCAATCTAATGAATGGCTCAATCCTGAAGTAAATGCAGTGAATAGAGCACCGATGCATACTAATTATTTTGCTTTTGAAAATAAAGAATTGGCTAAAGAAGGACACAAAGAAAACTCTCAAAACTACATGAGTTTAAACGGAACCTGGAACTTTAATCATGCTAATAGTCCCGATGCACGACCAATTGACTTTTGGAAAATAAACTACAATGACAAAGGGTGGGATAAAATGGAAATTCCCGGCTTATGGGAACTAAATGGATATGGTGATCCGATTTATGTAAACATAGGTTATGCTTGGCGCAATCAGTTTAAGTCTAACCCACCACAAGTTCCTACTGATGGCAATTATGTGGGTTCGTATCGTCGTATGGTAACAGTTCCTGCGTCATGGAGTGGAAAAGATATTTTTGCTCATTTCGGATCGGTAACTTCTAATATTTATCTCTGGGTAAATGGCAAGTATGTGGGGTATAGTGAAGATAGTAAGCTGGAAGCCGAATTCGACCTGACTCCTTACTTAAAACCTGGTAAGGAGAACTTAATCGCATTTCAGACATTTCGCTGGTGCGATGGTACTTATCTTGAAGATCAAGACTTCTTCCGTTTTTCGGGGGTAGGGCGTGATTGCTTTCTTTATGCACGCGACAAGAAAAGAGTACAGGATATACGGATAACCCCGGATTTGGACTCGGAATATCGTAATGGAACTCTTTTGGTTGAGGTTGACCTTAAAGGACAAAATAGTGTAGAGTTAAACTTAGTGGATGCTAATGGACAATCTGTAGCTGATGCTACTGTGTCAGGATCGGGGAAAAAACAGGCTGTGATGTCTGTCGCTAATCCACAAAAGTGGAGTGCCGAAACTCCTTATTTATATACGTTGTATGCTTCAACTAAAGGTGATGACGAGATTATTCCAGTTAAAGTTGGATTTAGAAAGATAGAGCAAAGTGGCTCTCAAATTTTAGTTAATGGGCAGCCGGTTCTATTTAAAGGGGTAAACCGTCACGAACTCGACCCAGATAAAGGATATATTGTTTCGCGTGAGCGTATGCTACAAGATATTCAATTAATGAAAAAAATGAATATGAATGCAGTGCGTACCTGTCATTATCCGGATAATAACTTATGGTATGACTTGTGTGATGAGTATGGGTTATATGTAGTAGCTGAGGCTAATATCGAATCCCATGGGATGGGATATAATGAGGAAACATTAGCTAAAGATCCTGCTTATCAAAAGGCACATCTTGAACGCAATCAACGCAATGTGCAGCGCGGGTATAATCATCCTTCTATCGTTTTTTGGTCACTTGGCAATGAGGCAGGGTTTGGACCAAACTTTGAAACTTGTTACAATTGGATAAAACGTGAGGATAGCAGTCGCGTAGTACAGTATGAACAGGCTCATGGTAATGAGTTTACCGATGTTTATTGTCCAATGTATGCTGATTATAATACAATGGAGAAATATGCTAATCAGAGTAATACGACTAAGCCTTTGATTCAGTGTGAATATGCTCACACAATGGGTAATTCAGGTGGTGGCTTTAAGGAGTATTGGGAACTGATACGTAAATATCCTTCTTTGCAAGGTGGGTTTATTTGGGACTTTGCCGATCAATCTATTCGTTGGAAGGATGATGCGGGAAAGGAGTTTTTTGCTTACGGTGGTGACTTTAATCGCTATGATGCTTCTGATAATAATTTCTGTAATAACGGTGTGGTGAGCCCTGATCGCATTCCTAATCCTCATGCTCACGAAATTGCTTATTACTATCAGAATATTTGGACTTATCCGGTTGACCTTTCAAAGGGGATTGTCTCAATCTATAATGAAAATTTCTTTCGTAACTTGTCAGATTGCTACATGGAGTGGGAGCTTCTTGCTGACGGAAAGGTGATTCGTGCAGATAGGGTAGAGTTACTGGATGTTGCTCCTCAGTCGAGCAACAACTTAACTCTTTCATTGGGTGAAATCCCTCTCGATAAAGAGGTTCTGCTCAATGTATATTATAAACTAAAACAATCAGAAGGGTTATTGCCTGCCGGTCATCAATTAGCTAAGCAACAACTTGCTATCACTGATTACTCGTGGCCAACAATGATACTTGATGAAAAGAAACAATCTAATGTGGCTATCTCTGTTCCACAAATAATTGATAATGATTTTCAATATTTAATAATAAAAGGTTTAACTTTTGCTCTAGAATTTAATAAGCAAACAGGATTCTTATGCAAGTATGATGTAACTGGAATGAGTTTAATTCAAGAAGGAGCATCGTTGACCCCTAATTTCTGGAGAGCTCCTACGGATAATGATTATGGTGCAAATCTACAAACGAAGTATGCTGCTTGGAAAAATCCGGAAATGAAGTTAATATCACTGACTTCATCTGTGCTGAATGAACAAGCTGTTGTAGTGGCTAGTTATGATATGCCTAGTGTTTCAGCAAAACTCACAATGACTTATGTAGTCAATCATGTAGGTGATGTAATGCTCACTCAAAATATGGAAACCAGTAAAGACGTTAATGTTTCACCAATGTTCCGTTTTGGGGTAGAGGTTGTTATGCCTAACAACTATGATCGTGTGCAGTATTATGGACGTGGACCAGCCGAAAACTATAGCGATCGTAAAGATTCAGAACTTATTGGGCAGTATGCTCAGACAGTTGCTGATCAATTCTACTCTTATATTCGCCCACAAGAAACAGGCACTAAAAGTGATATTCGCTGGTGGGAACAACTCGATAAATCGGGTAACGGATTGTGTGTTATTTCTGAATCTCCATTCTTGGCTTCTGCGCTTCATTATACTATTGACTCGCTTGATGATGGAGCTGCAAAGACTCAAAGTCATTCAACACACATAGTTCCTTCAGCGGTTACAAATCTTTGTATTGATAAGGTACAGTTAGGGATTGGTTGTGTAAATAGCTGGGGAGCACTTCCATTGCCTCAATATCGTGTACCCTATCAGGACTATAGTTTTACTCTAATTTTCATACCAGTGAAGAATCGTGTATTAATAGATTAAGTATATTCTTTTATTTATAGTTTTTCAACAAAATAATAGCTCTGCTGAGATAAACTCTTTTAATCAGATTGTTTATTCTAAAAGTAATTATCTTTGTAGATGATAGTTATAGTGTATACGTAAATAAGCAAATGAAATATGAAAATAGGAGATAAAGTACGTTTCCTTAGTGAAATTGGTGGAGGCGTAGTGAAAGGCTTTCAAGGTAAAGATATTGTTCTTGTAGAAGATGCAGATGGATTTGATATCCCAATGTTGATGAAGGAGTGTGTAGTTATTGAAACGGACAACTATAATATGGCTAAAAAAACGCCTTCACCAACCAAAACAATAGAGCCTGAGAAGCCTGTAAAACCTGAACTTCCTAAAATACCAAGGCAAGCTGAGGTTAAAGGGGGTGATGCATTGAATGTTTATCTGGCTTTTGTACCTGAAGATATAAAAGCAATGACTTCAACTCCTTTTGAAGCATATCTAGTAAATGATAGTAATTATTATCTTTACTACACTTACCTAAGTGCCGAAGGTAAATCTTGGAAAGTAAGGGCTCATGGTGTGGTTGAACCTAATATGAAATTCTTAGTAGAGGAGTTTAATAAAGGTATTTTAAATGAGTTAGAACACGTAGCTGTTCAGTTTATTGCATTCAAAGATGGTAAAACATTTGCGTTGAAACCTGCTGTAAATGTTGAACTGCGTATTGATACTGTCAAGTTTTATAAGTTACATACATTCCGTCAATCTGAATTCTTTGACGAGCCTGCATTGGTTTACGATATTGTACGCAATGATGTTCCAATCCGTCAAGTATATGTTTCGGCCGAAGATTTACAAGAGGCTATTTTGAATAAACAAGCTGTTGATAAACCTAAGGCACAACCCATAGTGAAGCGTGGTGGTGGAAATGGTATTATTGAAATCGATCTTCACATTAACGAATTGCTTGATGATACACGTGGTATGAGCAATAGTGAAATGTTGAATTATCAATTGGATAAATTTCGTGAGGTTATGGATAAATATAAGACTAAGCGTGAGCAGAAAATTGTTTTTATCCATGGTAAAGGAGATGGGGTATTACGCAAAGCACTTGTTGAAGAACTCAAACGTAAATATAGCAATTGTCGTTATCAAGATGCCTCTTTCCAAGAGTATGGTTTTGGAGCAACAATGGTTATCATTAAATAATAACTCTATAGTTATATAGACAAAAAAAGGCGTTAACAATATTGTTAACGC
>DKPL01000070.1:11528-11748 GCA_002471185.1 Bacteroides sp. UBA7335 | reverse complement strand
GAACTTTTGATGCTGTTGATGCCTATGATGCTCAACGATTAAGCATTAATACATAATTTCGTAAAGGACACAGAGCTTCTATCTATCCTATAACCAAAGGATATTGATTAGTCTCTGTGTCTTTTTTATAAAATAAAATAGATAATCGTCTTATGAAATTAAATTTAAAAAATCCAATTGTTTTCTTTGATCTTGAAACAACTGGCACTAATATAAATGC
>DKPL01000070.1:6772-11326 GCA_002471185.1 Bacteroides sp. UBA7335 | reverse complement strand
TTGAAGGTTTATCCAAATGGCAATGAAGAGTCTAAAACTCTTCGTATAAATCCTGAGATGCATATACCAGAGGGTTCTTCTGCTATTCATGGTATTTTTGATGAAGATGTGGTTGATTGTCCCACTTTTAAAGAAGTTGCTAAGTCTATAGCTAATGATATTGAAGGGTGTGATTTAGCAGGTTTCAATTCCAATCGTTTTGATGTTCCAGTATTAGTTGAAGAATTTTTAAGAGCTGGTGTTGATATTGATATTAGTCGTAGAAAATTTGTAGATGTTCAAGTCATTTTTCACAAAATGGAGCAACGTACGCTTTCAGCAGCATATAAGTTTTACTGTGAAAAAAGTTTGGAAGATGCTCATACAGCCGAAGCCGATACTAGAGCGACCTATGAAGTCTTAAAGGCTCAATTGGATAAGTACGAAGAGTTGGAAAATGATATTGCTTTTTTAGCAGATTATTCGAGTTTCAATAAAAATGTCGATTTTGCAGGACGAATGGTATATGATGAAAATGGAATTGAGATATTCAATTTTGGAAAATATAAAGGTCAACCTGTTAGTGAGGTTCTTAAAAAAGATCCAGGCTATTATGGCTGGATTCTGGGAAATGATTTTACACTCAATACCAAAGCTATGTTGACTAAAATTCGTTTACGCGAAATGAGTAACATGATTACAAAATAGTTTGTGAATTATAATATTTATGTTGAAGGGAAAAAAAATAATATTAGGGATCACAGGTAGTATTGCCGCTTATAAAGCTTGCTATATTATTCGTGGATTGATAAAAGAAGGAGCTGAAGTTCAAGTTGTAATAACACCTGCTGGGAAAGAGTTTATTACGCCTATTACACTTTCTGCATTAACCAGTAAGCCTGTTATTAGTGAATTTTTTGCTCAACGTGATGGTACATGGAACAGTCATGTGGATTTAGGTTTATGGGCTGATGCTGTACTAATAGCACCTGCTACGGCTTCTACAATAGGCAAGATGGCTAATGGTATAGCCGATAATATGCTTATTACGACTTACTTATCTGCAAAAGCTCCAGTGTTTGTAGCACCTGCAATGGATTTGGATATGTATGCTCACCCTTCAACACAAAAGAATTTAGATATTCTTCGCTCTTATGGCAATTATATTATTGAACCTGGAACTGGCTTTTTAGCAAGCCACTTAGTCGGAAAAGGAAGAATGGAAGAGCCAGAAGTTATTATACAAACGCTAAAGGACTTTTTTTCTCATAAAAATGAGTTGGCCGGAAAAAATATATTAATAACTGCCGGACCTACTTACGAAAAAATAGATCCGGTGCGTTTTATCGGTAATTACTCTTCTGGTAAAATGGGATTTGCATTAGCCGAAGAGTGTGCTTCACGTGGTGCTAATGTTACTCTAGTTGCCGGTCCTGTGCAACTTCAAACTGCTCATTCTTCAATAAATCGCATTAATGTAGAGTCGGCTGCCGATATGGCTGCTGTGGCTGAGCTTAAGTTTAAAGAATCAGACGTAGCAATTCTTTGTGCAGCTGTTGCCGATTTTACTCCTAAAGAAGTTGCTAACCAAAAGATAAAGAGAGAAAAAGATGATTTGACTATTTGCTTGAAACCAACTCAAGATATTGCAGCGCATTTAGGACAAATAAAAAGCATTTCACAAAAAATTATAGGTTTTGCTTTAGAAACAACCAATGAATATGATAATGCGAAAAGCAAATTGGCTCGTAAGAACTTTGATTTTATTGTTTTAAATTCTTTGAACGATAAAGGTTCGGGGTTTCAACATGATACCAATAAAATAAGTATTATTGATAAAGATGGGCGAACAGATTATCCATTAAAGTCTAAAAAAGAGGTAGCTTGCGATATTATAGACCGTTTAGCTAAGGAGCTTTTATGAAAAGGTTATTCTTTGTTTTAATATTGATGTTGTGCATTCAAGTTACTTTTTCTCAAGAGCTTGATTGTAAAATAAGCATTAACTATTCTCAAATTCAGGGAACGAATGTTCAAGTGTTTAAGACACTCGAAAACTCTTTAACTGAGTTTGTAAATAATCGAAAATGGACTGCTGCTCAGTATGAAACAAATGAAAGAATTCGCTGCTCCTTTAATTTAACCGTTAAAAGCTATGATGAGGCTGAAGGTAGATGGTCTTGCGAGTTAATAGCCCAATCTACACGTCCTGTTTTTCAATCAGGTTATCAATCTGTTCTTTTTAGCTTTAAAGATTCTAATGTCGATTTTAATTATCGAGAGTTTGATCAACTTGAGTTGCGGGATAATCAATTAGATAGTAATCTTATTGCTGTTATGGCTTATTATATTTATCTAATAATTGGTTTAGATATGGATTCTATGTCTCCTAAAGGAGGTACGGATATGCTAATAGCAGCCGAAAATATAGTCAATTCTGCCCAAATGCTCAATGAAAAAGGATGGAAGGCTTTTGAAGATAGTAGAAATCGATATGCATTAATTTCAGATTACTTAGATGAAGGAATGGGTGAACTTCGCACATTAATGTATGACTATCATCGTAAAGGGTTAGATGAAATGGCCATTAATGCTACACGAGGTAGAGCCACAATAACATCTTCGCTCATAAATTTAAAGGAGGCTCGTCAAAACAAACCCATGTCATCGTTGCCCGTTATATTTACTGAGATTAAACGGGATGAATTGATAAATATTTATGGTGGTAGCTCTCCATCATCTCAAAAAGAGCGTGAAGATGTGTATCAGATTGTTTCGAGTATCAATCCTTCTTTGAATACCGATTGGGATAAGATAAAATCAAAATAAGATATGTTAAGCTCGTTATATATACAAAATTATGCTTTAATAGAGAAACTCGATATTGATTTTAATCGAGGGTTCTCAGTAATAACAGGTGAAACAGGTGCCGGAAAATCTATAATTTTGGGTGCTATTGGTCTACTTTTAGGACAGCGTGCCGATATTAAAGCCATTCGAAAAAATAGTGCAAAGTGCATCATCGAAGCACGTTTTCAAATTGGCAATTATCAAATGGAGTCTTTCTTTACGAACAACCATTTGGAGTATGACTCAGAATGTATTTTGCGTAGAGAGATTCAAGCTTCCGGCAAAAGTCGTGCTTTTATCAATGATACTCCTGTTCCCTTGTCTCAAATGAAAGAATTGGGAGAACAATTGATTGACGTTCATTCGCAACATCAAAATTTATTGTTGAATACAGAAGGGTTTCAGTTAAATGTTCTCGATATATTAGCTCACAATGAAGTTGCTCTTGCTGAATATCATAATCGCTATAGCCTCTTGAAAAAGATGGAACGCGAACTTTATGAACTCATTGAGCAATCGCATAAGAGTAAAGCCGACGAAGATTATATTCGTTTTCAGTTAGAACAACTAGCGGATGCAAACTTAATATCGGGCGAACAAGATGTTTTAGAACAAGAGGCTGAAACATTGAGTCATGCAGAAGAAATAAAAGCTGCTTTATATCGCATTGAACAACTATTTACTGCTGAAGAAAATGGCTTGTTATCTGCTTTAAAAGAGGCAAATTCTTTACTATCAAGTTTACAGAAAGTTTATCAACCTGCTATTGAGTTAAACGATCGTATGCAAAGTTCGTACATTGAACTTAAAGATATTGTTAATGAAATTAGTTTTAAAGGTGAGGAAATAGAGTTTAATCCCGCTCGTCTTGATGAAGTAAATGAGCGTTTAAACCTGATTTACTCTTTGCAGCAGAAACATCGCGTACAAACTGTTGAAGAGTTGATAGAGCTTTGCGATGGTTATCACGCACAACTTAACTCAATTACCTCTTTTGAAGATCGCATTCTTGAATTAACTCAGCAAAAAGATAAGCAAATGGAGTTGGTTAAAGAACAAGCTGCATTACTTACGCGTTCTCGTAAAAAAGTTTCTCTTGTTGTAGAAAAAGAAATGGCTACTAGACTAATGGCACTTGGAATGCCTAATGTGCGTTTTCAAGTTGAAATTACCACAAGAAAAGAATTTGGTCCTCACGGTGAGGACTATGTTACTTTCCTTTTTTCGGCCAATAAAAATGGTGCATTACAAAATATATCATCTGTAGCCTCTGGAGGTGAAATTGCTCGTGTAATGCTGTCAATTAAAGCGATGGTAGCAGGTGCGGTAAAACTTCCAACAATTATATTTGATGAAATAGATACTGGTGTTTCCGGAGAAATTGCTGATCGTATGGCTGATATCATGCAAGAGATGGGAAACCAAGAACGTCAAGTGATAAGTATAACTCACTTGCCACAAATTGCAGCTCGTGGTAGAGCGCATTATAAAGTTTATAAGCAAGATAATGAAAATGAAACCAATAGTCATATTCGTTGTTTATCTGCTGATGAACGTATTGAAGAGATTGCTCATATGCTAAGTGGGGCAATACTAACCGAAGCGGCTTTGGAAAATGCAAAAGCATTACTAAGTCAAAATAATAATTAGTTTTTAATATTTATAGAATTATGGAAAAGAGTGAAATGATTTTCGGTGTACGTGCAGTTATTGAAGCTATACAAG
>DKPL01000070.1:0-6579 GCA_002471185.1 Bacteroides sp. UBA7335 | reverse complement strand
GCAATTCAAGCAGGTAAAGAAATTGATAAAATTCTAGTAAAAAAAGATATTCAAAGTGATCTTTCTAAAGAACTATTTGCAGCATTAAAGGGAACTTTAATACCTATACAAAGAGTTCCGGTGGAACGTATAAATCGCATTACTCGTAAAAATCATCAAGGAGTTATTGCTTTTGTTTCATCTATTACCTACCAAAAAGTAGAGCATCTGGTTCCTTTTCTTTTTGAAGAAGGAAAGAATCCTTTATTTGTTATGCTTGATGGGGTGACAGATGTTAGAAATTTTGGTGCTATAGCACGTACTTGTGAATGTGCTGCAGTAGATGCTGTGATTATTCCTGCAAAAAATAGTGTTACTGTAAATGCTGATGCTATGAAAACTTCGGCTGGAGCATTGCATACATTGCCAGTATGTAAAGAACAGAATTTGAAGAGTACATTGCAATATTTAAAAGATAGTGGTTTTAAAATTGTAGCGGCAACTGAAAAAGGAGATTACGATTATACAAAAGGTGATTATGCAGGTCCTACTTGCATTATTATGGGAGCAGAAGATAAAGGGGTTTCATATGAAAACCTTGCTTTGTGTGATGAGTGGGTTAAAATTCCTATTTTAGGTAGCATTGAATCTCTTAATGTTTCGGTAGCTGCGGGTATTTTAATTTATGAAGCAGTAAAGCAAAGAAATAGCTAAATATAAAAACACTTAATAAGACTATGAAGAAGGTACTATTTATTTTACTCGTTTGTATTGTTTCACAAACAGTTAAGGCACAATCTCCTAAATGGGTTGATAAAGCTAAGCAAGCTGTTTTTTCTGTTGTGACATACGATGCGAATGACAAGATTTTGAATTCAGGGAATGGATTCTTTGTTACTGACAATGGAGTTGCACTCTCTGATTATTCAATATTTAAGGGTGCGCAACGTGCTGTTATAATTAACTCTGCAGGAAAACAAATGGCAGTTGAATCAATCTTGGGTGCTAACGAAATGTATGATGTTATAAAATTTCGTGTTGCTATCACAGAAAAGAAAGTTCCGATGCTAACTATTGCATCTGACGGACCGAGTGTTGGTGCAGAAGTTTATTTATTACCATATTCTACTCAGAAAGATAAATCGTGTGCTATTGGTAAAGTAAAAGAAGTTTCTAAGATAGGTGATAAATATAATTATTATACATTAAACTTAAGACTTAAAGATAAAATGGTGAGTTGTCCCATAACAAATGCAGAAGGTCAAGTCTTTGGTATTGCTCAAAAGGCGACCGGACGTGATACAACTGAGATTTGTTATGCTGTTAGTGCTGCTTATGCTATGGCACAAACTGTAAATGGGTTGTCCTTAAATGATCGCACATTGCAAAATGTAGGCATTAAATTAGGATTACCTGATACAGAAGATCAGGCTTTAATCTTTTTATTTTTAGCTTCTTCACAGTTGTCAAATGATCAGTATATTACATTATTAGACGATTTTATAAAATTATATCCCAACAACCCAGAGGGATATACAAGAAAAGCTTCGACTTTAATGTTCAATAACCCTACTGAAGCATCATTTGCTCAAGCTGCCAACGAGTTTGCACAAGCTCTAAAAGTTGCCAATAAAAAGGATGAGGTTTACTATACCATGTCTAGACAGATTTACAATTATCAACTTGAACATCCCGAAAATACGTATAATAATTGGACCTATGATGCTGCGCTGGATAATATAAATAAAGCATTAGCTATTGATTCTTTACCTATTTATATGCAATTAGCTGGAGACATTTTGTTTGCTAAACGTGATTATCCTGAAGCTTATAATTGGTACTCTAAAGTCAATAAAACAAACTTGGCCTCTTCGAGCACTTATTATAGCGCTGCTAAAACTAAAGAGTTGATGGGAGCCGATAATCAAGAAATTATAGCTTTATTGGATAGCTGTATTGCACTTGCTCCTGAGCCTATGACTGTTGTAAATGCAACGTATTTACTTGAACGTGCTCAGATGTATATGAATACTGAACAGTATCGACAAGCAATAGGCGATTATGATGCCTATTTCAAAGCTGTAAATGGACAGGTTAATGATTTGTTTTATTATTATCGTGAACAGGCAGCTATGAAAGCACGTCAATATCAACGTGCTCTAGATGATATTGCAAAAGCAATAGAACTGAACCCTTCTGAATTAACTTATATGGCAGAACAAGCTGTTGTAAATATGCGCGTTGGTCGTACCAGTGAAGCGGTTGCTATTTTACAGAATGCTATTAAAATTGATCCTGATTACGCTGAAGCTTATCGCTTAATGGGAGTGTGTCAAGTTCAACTGAAGAACACAAGTGAAGCCTGCAAAAATTTTATGAAAGCTAAAGAGCTGGGTGATACCAATGTTGATGATTTGATTCAGAAACATTGCAAATGATATAATGAATAAGCATAAATCCCTGCAAGTAATTTACCTGCAGGGATTTATTTTTTTGAGATGCACTAATATTCTCTCTCTCTCATCTCTTTTAGTTAAGTTTAGGTTGTAGTCTTTATCAATTATGTCTGTTTTTTGTCGTATTGTTTGCTGTCTTTATATAGTAAATGCAACTATTTGTATAATACTGCATCTTCATTGAAAAAAAAAATGATGTTTGTATGAATGATTGAAAAAATATATATTTGTAGTAAATAGTAAAAACTAATCATATAACTAAAAAATGAAAAAAGTAATTTGTAGTGAAAAGGCACCGGGTGCAATTGGCCCCTATAGTCAAGCTATTGAAGCTAATGGTATGGTATTTGTTTCTGGACAACTTCCTATTGATGCTACTACTGGACAAATGCCAGAAGGAGTTGAAGCCCAAGCGCGTCAATCACTTGAAAATATGAAACATATTTTAGAAGAAGCAGGTTTAAATATGTCTAACGTAGTAAAAACTACTGTTTTCTTACAAGATATGTCTTTGTTTGCCGGAATGAATGGAGTTTATGCAACCTATTTTGAAGGTGCTTTTCCTGCTCGTTCTGCAGTTGCTGTAAAGGCATTGCCCAAAGATGCTTTGGTTGAGATAGAATGTATTGCGGTAAAATAAATCAGATATTTGGTTTATAACTAAAAAAGGTAGATGAGAAAATGATTAATTTTTCATCTACCTTTTTTATTCTTTTATTAGCTACCTATTACTGATTGAAATATTTGCTAAAGAATAATATTTGATAATCTATTGAGTTTTTCCAATACTGATTGTTGTGTACTCCTGGTCGTAAGATGAAGTCGTGATCAATACCTCTAGCTAAAAGTCTATTGTGCAGATTTTTATTCACTTCTAGAAAGAAATCTCCTTCGCCACAATCAATAATAAGAGCCAAATCACCTGTGTTGATTTTATTAATTTGATTTATTACAGTATGTTCATCCCATGACTGTTTGTTTGCGGCCATTTCTCCTAAATGTTTATTCATATCCCAATTTTGTGGGAAAGGGCGTATATCTACACCTCCGCTTGTGCTTCCTGCAGCTCCAAAAATATCTTTATGACGCATTGCATTAAATAATGCTCCATGTCCCCCCATGCTAAGCCCGGTTATGGCACGATTGTTTTTATTGGGTATGGTATTGTAGTTGCTATCAATATAGTTGATTAACTCAGAAGAAATAAAAGTTTCATATTTGAAATCTTTGTTCTTCGGACAATCCCAATACCAGCTGTTTTTTCCGTCAGGACATACAAATATAATTCCTTTTTCATCTGCTATTTCAGGAAGATTTGGTTTGATTTTCACCCATGTTTCTGCATTGCCGCTATATCCATGAAGAAGGTAGACAGTAGGGCAAGCTTTTGCTTTATTCCCTATGGCTATATCTGGAGTTACAATTACCACTTTAATATCTTTGTTCATTGACGGACTTTTTACCAAGACAGTGTCAACTTTGGCTGCATAAAATGGCAATGTTACAAATGCCAAAACTAGAAATAATAAGTTTTTCTTTTTCATCATGTTAGTTCAATAGTATTTAAGAGATTATTTTGATTACTATAATCTAATGGCAAAAATACCAGAAAAATAGAGAGAAATAAAGCTTATTTTATTTAATTTTGTGTTTTGAGTAAAATATATACTTATTCCTTATTTACATGATCAGAATCCTCTTATTTATCTCTTTTATTCTTGTATCTGCCACTATAATAGTAGCTCAACCAGCTCATTCTTTGAAGGGTAAAGTGGTCGATCGGAGTAATCGTCAGCCTATCGAGTTTGCCAACATACTGTTGGTTGGTTTTGGTAAAGGAGCTATAACCGATCAAAATGGACAATTTACTATTGATGATGTTGTACCGGGAATTTATCGTCTAAGAGTTTCTGCTATTGGTTTCAAAACTGTGGTTACTCCTGATTATATCATTTCTACTAAAAACATAAATGTTGAGGTAGAGCTTGAAGAGAGTACTTCTGAGCTCGCTGAAGTCACAGTTGTCGCATCACCTTTTAGAAGAAATTTAGAAAATCCGATTGGGTTGAGAATAATTGGATTACAGGAAATTGAGAAAAGTCCGGGTGCTAATCGTGATATTTCTCGCATTGTGCAGTCTTACCCCGGTGTCGCTTTTTCGCCGGCTGGCTATCGAAATGATTTGATTGTGCGTGGTGGTGCACCTTCTGAAAATCGTTTTTATTTGGATGGAGTAGAGATTCCTAACATCAATCATTTTAGCACACAAGGTGCATCAGGTGGACCTGTAGGGATAATTAACGCAGATTTAATTCGTGAAGTAAATTTCTACACAGGCTCTTTTCCCGCTAACCGCTCAAACGCACTTAGCTCTGTCTTGGATTTTAAACTTCGAGATGGAGATATGGAGCACTACTCACTAAAGGCAACAGTTGGTGCTTCAGAGGTATCATTGGCTTCCAACGGTCACTTGGGCGATAAGACTTCGTATGTTGTTTCTGTTCGTCAATCCTATTTACAATTCCTTTTTGATATGTTAGGGCTGCCTTTTCTTCCTACTTTTACCGATGCTCAGTTTAAGTTAAAGAGCAGAATCAATGAAAATAATGAAATTGTAATTTTAGGTCTGGGCGGAATAGACAATATGCGCTTAAACACCCGATTGACGGATGAAAAATCTGAATATATATTGAGTTATCTTCCTAAAATACAACAAGAGACTTTTACCGTTGGTGCCGTTTACAAGCATTACACAGGTTCTCACATTCAAACATTTGTAGTGAGTCATAACTATTTAAATAATAGAAATACAAAATATTTAGCGAACGATGAATCTACTAATGATAACCTTATGTTGAAGTTGCGCTCTATTGAGCAAGACACAAAGTTTAGATTTGAGAATCTCTCAACCTTTGGTCAATGGAAGATTAATATCGGAGCTAATCTTGACTTTAGTCATTATTCGAATGATAGTTTTCAGCGTATATACAATAGTCAATTGGGAGTTGTACAATATCAAACTGCTTTAAATATGGTGCGTTGGGGAATATTTGGTACAGCTAATTATGCTACCGAAGATGAACGTTTTGCAGTTTCGCTAGGTGTGCGTTCGGATGCTAATAATTTCTCTTCTAAGATGAATAAGTTATCAAAACAAGTTTCGCCTCGTGTTTCAATATCATACGGAATAGTTAATGGGTTGTTTCTTAATGGTAGTTTTGGATTGTATTATCAACTTCCGCAATATACAGCATTAGGGTACAAAGGTGCTAATGACGAATGGTTGAATAAGTCTTTAAAATACATCAATGTTGCTCAAAGCAGTCTAGGGTTGAAATGGAATATTAATACAAATATAGAGCTTTCGGTAGAGGGCTTTTATAAGAAATACAATCATATCCCATATTCGGTTGTTGATGGTATCCCATTGGCATGCAAAGGAGATGATTATGGAGTCATTGGTAATGAGTTACTCTTGCCAACTGCTCAAGGACGCTCTTTTGGGCTTGAAATACTAGGAAAATGGATTATTAATCGCAAGCTAAATGTAGCTTCGTCGTTTACCCTTTTCAAGAGTGAGTATCGCAATAATAAGCAGAGTGAATATATTGCATCTGCATGGGATAATCGATATATATTTAATATGAGTGGAACCTATAACCTTCCTAAACAATGGAGTATAGGAGTTAAACTTAGCTGCATTGGCGGAGCACCTTATACTCCTTATGATATTGAAATGTCATCGCTAGTTGATGCTTGGAATGCTCAAGGTAAACCTTACTATGACTATGATAGATACAACACAGAGCGCTTACCGGCTTTTGGACAAATTGATTTGAGGGTTGATAAGATATTTTATATCAAGCGTTATATGCTAGGCTTTTATATTGATTTGCAGAATGTTACTAAAAGTACCTTTAGTCAACCTGACATATTAATGAGCACAGGTGAGATAGAAAATCCAGATAAACCTTATTCTGAACAACGGTATAAAATGAAATATATCGAACAAAAAAGTGGAACAATATTGCCTACTCTAGGTATAACTTTTGAGTTCTAATAAAAATCTGAAGTCATATTGACCTTATCTTATTTTGATATAAATTTTATCTTAGTTGCGAGGTAGTAATGTGAGAAATTTAAT
>DKPL01000079.1:1233-4243 GCA_002471185.1 Bacteroides sp. UBA7335 | reverse complement strand
TTCACAAACCCTGCATAAACGGTATCCCCTATAACCAATTCTATATTTTTGCACACTTGATTATCTGCTCTGACATTTAAAATAGTCATAGCAGCAGCCAAGTATGCAACAATTATAATAAGTGCTATCGATAATAATATACGCTTCAGCATAGTTTATATCTCTATTAATATCGTTTAAGAAAAAATATCGTGTTACTCTTTTTTCTAGTATCTATTTATAAATAACGTAGTTTTAATTCATTCATAATTTCGGGAACGAAACTTTCAATATCTCCAGCTCCTAAAACAACTAATACTTCAAATGATTTGTTCTTTAGTTCGTTTAAAATATTTTTCTTTTCGAATAAATGCTTTTCCACTTTAGGGTCTAGATTGTTATATATGAGCTCACTCGTTACCCCTTCGATAGGTAGTTCTCTTGCCGGATAAATTTCAACCAACATGACTTCGTCTGCCAACGACAAGCTTGTGGCAAACTCTTTGTAGAAATCGTGTGTGCGACTGTATAGATGAGGCTGAAATAAAACTGATATTTTTTTGTCAGGATACAACTCACGAATGGATGATATGCTTTGTTTAACCTCGGATGGATGGTGTGCATAGTCACTTAACAAAACAATCTCCTTCTCTTTTAATTTGAAATCAAACCTACGATCTACACCCTTAAAAGTTTCCATGCCACTTTTAATCTCTTCAGCTGTAACTCCATTGAGATATGCCATAGCCATTGCTGCTACACCATTTTCTATATTAATACTGATAGGTACTCCTAACTTTATGTTTTCTATTTTTATGCCAGGACCTACAAAATCGATGTAAATTTCGCCATTACCAATTCGAATGTTTTCTGCATGAAAATCACCCTTCTCTTTTGAGTAAGTATATATCTTAACTTCGCCCTTTACTTTAGGTACTAAAGATATTCCTTCGCGAATGAGCAGTGTACCCTGGGGTTGAATAAGGGTAGTGTAGTGCTCAAAGCTTTCAAGGTAAGCTTCGGGAGTACCATAAATATCTAAATGGTCAGGGTCGGTCGAAGTTATGACCGACATATATGGTGAAAGCCAATGAAAAGAACGATCAAATTCGTCAGCCTCAATAATAGTGAAGGGGCTGTCTTGAGATAAAAGCAAATTAGTTCCATTATTTTTAGAAATTCCTCCAAGAAAGGCATTACATCCTACATGTGATTGATCAAACAAGTGTGCAGTCATGGTAGAAGTGGTTGTCTTACCATGGGTTCCGGCTACACACAATCCTTTACTATTGTGGGTAATCGTTCCTAAAACTTGTGCACGTTTTTGTATTTCAAAACCATTGTTTTTGAAGAAATTTAGTTCGGTGTGATCGGTAGGAATGGCTGGAGTAATAACAACCAGTGTTGTACTAGGGTTCTTACATTGTTCAGGAATATCATCTACACTATCATCAAAATGAATCTGAGCTCCTTCGGCAATTAATGCTGAGGTCAGGCCGGTAGATGTTTTGTCGTATCCTGCCACAAACTTACCTTTCGATAAAAAATAACGCACTAGAGCACTCATGCCGATGCCTCCTGCTCCTATAAAATAGACTGATTTGATTGTATCTAAATTCATGATTTTGCTAATTTAATAACTTCTTCTGCTATCGTTTTTGCTGAGTTATGAAACGCTAAGTTTGATATTTTTTCACTCATCTTACTTAGTTTTTCTTCGTTGTTGATTAAAGCTAAAGCTGTAGGCAATAGTTGCTCTATAGCTTCACTGTCTTTAATGTATACTGCTGCTTCTTTCTCAACCAATGCCATCGCATTTTTAGTTTGATGATCCTCAGCAACATTCGGTGACGGGATAAGTATTATCGGTTTTTGCAATAAGCAGAACTCTGATATTGATCCGGCTCCCGCCCTCGACACAATTAAGTCGGCTGCAGCATAAGCTACCTTCATATCCTTGATAAAATCGGTTACGAATAGATTCTTAATATCTCCTTCGTCCTTGATAGCCTCTTTTACTTGTTCGAAGTAGTACTTACCTGTTTGCCAGATAATTTGTAATTCAGGGTGTTGCTTTATAAAATCTATATGCTCTAATAGCGCATTATTGAGTGTGCGTGCACCGAGACTACCACCTAGTATCAATAATGTTTTTTTTGAAGAGTCAAACCCAAACGACTCTAATGCAACTTCGTGAGTTACTGTATGATTAAGTAAATCCTGTCTTACGGGATTTCCTGTTAGTATAATTTTTTCTTTTGGGAAGAACTTTTCCATTCCCTCATAGGCTACACATATTTTATTTGCTTTTTTTGCCAACAACTTATTGGTGACTCCGGCATATGAATTTTGTTCTTGAATAAGCGTTGGTATACCAACCATACCAGCAGTTTTTAGCGTTGGTCCACTAGCATATCCTCCTACGCCCACAGCTACTTGTGGCTTAAACTCTTTAATAATGCTACGAGCCTTCCATTGACTTCTCAAAAGTTTGACAATTACAGCAAAATTTTTCCATAGACGCTTACGATCAAATCCAGCTATTGGCAAACCAATAATCTTATATCCCGCTTCTGGGACACGTTGCATCTCCATTCTGCCTTCAGCGCCTACAAATAATATTTCAGCGTCAGGGTTTATCTCTTTGATAGCGTTGGCTATTGAAACCGCAGGAAATATATGTCCGCCTGTTCCGCCACCACTAATTATAATTCTTAGTTTTTTATTCATAGCTATTTCATATTATCGATATCCTCCTCAAAAACAGTATCGCTGTTGTATAACTCCGAAGTTGGTTGAGCTGCCGATTGCTCTTGACTATTATTTGTTATCTCTAAAGCCAATTTGGCATCTTTTGCTTTAAGCTCCTCTAAGTGTGCAGCATACCTGCTTACACTTAATATCATGCCTATATACACACAGTTAATCCATGTTGCAGTTCCTCCTTTGCTAATAAGTGGTAAAGGTTGTCCTGTTATGGGAAATAGACCAACAGCGACTGCCATATTAAGCAAAGCTTGAGTTACCATCA
>DKPL01000079.1:766-1056 GCA_002471185.1 Bacteroides sp. UBA7335 | reverse complement strand
AAGCAAAGCTTGAGTTACCATCATCAATGCAATACCTAAAACTAGAAATACAGGGAATGCTCGATCGCATTTAGCGGCTATTTTTCCTGCTCTAATCAATAGCCATATATATAAGATAAGCACAAATCCTCCACCAAGCAATCCTAATTCTTCGATGATAATGGCAAAGATAAAGTCAGAAAAGGCTTGACTTAGAAAATCTCTTTGTACCGAGTTTCCAGGCATCTTTCCTACTACATTACTTGTAGCTATAGCAATTCGCGCATGTGCTTTTTGAGCGTCTTTATTAA
>DKPL01000079.1:0-605 GCA_002471185.1 Bacteroides sp. UBA7335 | reverse complement strand
TGCTTTTTGAGCGTCTTTATTAATATCAAATTCATTGGGTGAAACGCGTTTGGTATCAAAGAAGTTTGCAATACGATTTTTCCAAGTTTCTGCACGGTGCAAAACTGGTACCTCGGTTTGATCAGGAACCATAAAAACAGCCCCTACTGCAAGTCCACCTAATAGTACAATGGTTCCTATTACAGCTAATAGTTTGCGAGCTGCAATACGACCAATAAACATCATTAAAAATACAACACCAAAGAGAAGTATTGCTGTCGAAAAGTTTTCAATAAAAATGAGAGCGCATACGGGAAGTACAAAAAACATGATATACTTAAATATCTTAGGGTTGGCCCCTTCTTCATCTTGTTTTTTTGATAAGAGAAAGGATACTAAAATGATGATAGACATTTTTGCTATCTCTGAAGGCTGAAACTGGATTCCCATAAATGTCATCCATCGAGCAGCACCATTTACACGATCTCCTGTGATTGCTCCCATAATAGTAACAAACACCAATAATAATAAGGATAGTGGATATAAGAATACAGGAAACACCTGAAACCATCTATACGGTATGTGATGCATGAGTACAACAATACCCACCCCAATCATTAAAATAA
>DKPL01000064.1:9702-9936 GCA_002471185.1 Bacteroides sp. UBA7335 | reverse complement strand
GATGGGTTCCGTAAACTTTTGAAACAGATATGAGATTAGTTTTTTTTCCAAAATATTCTAGTAAAGGTCCTAGTAGTCGTTATCGTATTTATAATTACCTTTCATATTATAAATCTACAGGTTTTGAATGTGTAGTCTATCCTCTTTTTGGTGATTGGTATCTCAATTCTATTTGGAATGGTGGTGGTAAATTAATAAAGTTGGTGCGAATAGCTTTAGCATATTGCAGCAGAA
>DKPL01000064.1:0-9512 GCA_002471185.1 Bacteroides sp. UBA7335 | reverse complement strand
AGCTTTAGCATATTGCAGCAGAATCTTGAGAGTTCTGTTTTTATCAAGAGATAATTTGGTATATATTGGTGCTGATTTACTCCCTTACTTCCCTCCTTTCTTGGAGAGTTATCTTAAGTGGAGAGATATAAAATATATAGTTGACTACGATGATGCAGTCTTTCATAATTATGATAGAATAAAAAGTGTTTATTTACATTCTATATTAAAAAGAAAGCATGAGTTCGCAATAAAAAATGCTTCTTTTATTATTACAGGTTCAGAGTATTTGACAAAATATGCTCTAAATTATAATCAGAATGTATGTGAAATTCCTACGTCTATTGATGGTGATAAATACCAATTAAGCATTGAAAATACTTCATCAGCATTTATTGTTGGCTGGATTGGCTCACCAAAACAAAGTGGTCAGATTGTTCAATTGAAGAAAGTCTTTCAGTTAATTAGTGAAAATAAAAATATATTCTTTCATTTTATAGGCTTTGACTCAAAATTAGAATCAGAATTAGAAGGAATTAATTATAGAATAATTCCTTGGAGTGATGAAAGTGAGGTATTAGAGATGTCAAAATTTTCAGTGGGTATAATGCCTTTACAGGATACTCCTTTCAATAGAGGAAAATGCGCATTTAAATTGGTTCAATATATGGCTATTGGAATTCCTACAATATCCTCTCCTTTAAGATCTAATATTAATATAAACAAAGATAGTAGTAATCTTTTTGCCAATGATGAAAAAGAATGGCAAGAAGCTATTTTGGAAATTTATAACAATCCAGAGCGGTATTCTAACATAGGTATTGTTAACAAGGATATAGCTTTTGAATATTATACTTTTCAGAGTAATTTTTCAAAGTATGAACATATAATAAGAGGAATTATATATGCGAACAAATAAACTTTTTCTTGTTGTCAATGTTGACTGGTTTTTCTTATCCCACCGTAAAGAAATTGCTTTAGAAGCCCAAAAAAATGGGTATGAAGTAACAATAGTAACCAAAGATACAGGTAAAATTAACGAAATAGAAAGTTTAGGGCTCAAAACTATTGATTTACCGATGAACAGGTCGGGACAGAATATTATTGAGGAATTAAAAACTTGCCTTTTTCTTTATAAACTTTATAAGAAAGAGAAGCCAGATATAGTACATCATGTTGGCTTGAAAACAATCTTATGGGGAACGTTAGCTGCAAAACTTTCAAAATGCAAAGGTGTAGTTAATGCTGTAAGCGGATTGGGCATATTTTTTTCGGAGGATAATAAATCATTCGTTTCTAAACTCTTGCCAAAGGTTTTAAAATATTCGCATCAACAAAATAACTTGGCTGTGATATTCCAAAATGATGAAGATAAATCGCTTTTCTTAAAGCATGGCATCATAAAAGACTATCAAGCAAAAATGATAAAAGGCTCCGGAGTAGATTTAAATAAGTTCTGTTTTACACCTGAACCTGAATCTCAAAAGTTGAGTGTTTTATTAACGGCAAGAATGATCGAAGAAAAAGGAATTTATGTGCTGATAGACGCTGCTTTAAAACTAAAAGATAAATATAACAATAAAGTTCAATTTCTACTTTGTGGCGGTTTGGATGATAATCCGAAAGCGATAAAAAAAGAAGAACTTGAAACGATTTGTGACGGTGATTATATACAATGGCTTGGTTATCGAACAGATGTATTGGAGTTATTGAAGAAATGTCATATAGTAGCTTTCCCTTCTTACTATAAAGAGGGTCTTCCTAAGTCATTAATTGAAGCAACGGCTATTGGGCGTCCTATAATAACGACAGACTCCATTGGTTGCAGAGAAACGGTTATCGATGATTACAATGGCTTTCTGATTCCGATAAAGGATAGTGAAGTGCTAGCTAAAAAACTCGATATATTATTAAGCGACAATATACTCCGTAAAAAAATGGGGGTTAACTCAAGATCTTTAGCTGAAAGAGACTTTTCAATACAAAATGTAGTGCAGAAACACTTAGAAATATATCACTCTTTATTAGAAAAGCAATAATTAATAGTCATTGCAAAGATTAGTAAATTCGTTATGGAATCATTATTTACTGCATATCGTACCTTCTTTGGAAAAGGTGATGCTCTTTATCAACTATTTTCTCCTTATCGTATTTGCCCTTTGGGTGCTCATGTCGATCATCAACATGGGCTGGTATCTGGGTTTGCATTTAATGTGGGCTTAAAATTTCTATTTTCAGAAACAGATAACGGTAAGGTAGAAATGTGTTCTCTTTCATTTGAGGGATTGACTACTTTTAGTATTCAAAAAGAAATTGAAGAGAAACAAAATAATTGGGGAGATTACTTGCGCGGTGCTGTTTGGGCTTTGCAGAAAGATTTTCAATTGAAAAATGGCTTAAAAGGGGTCGTAAAGGGATGTATGCCCATCGGTGGTCTATCTTCATCTGCTGCTTTGCTTTGTGGTTTTGTAATGGCCATTGATAAAGTGAATCATCTTGGATTAGATAAGATGCAAGTGATTCATTATGCATCGATTGCTGAACGTGAATATGTCGGATTGCGTAATGGTATCCTCGATCAGGCATGTGTCGTGCTTTGTGAAGCTGATAAATTACTTTATTTAGACACTAAGACTTCACAATATGAATTATTGCCTTTTGGTAATAATAGTTCTCAAAAGCTCCCCTTCAAAATAGGAATCTTTTTTAGTGGGGTGACACGCAAGTTAACGGGGACAGATTACAATCTGCGTGTATCAGAATGTAAAACTGCGGCATGGACTCTACAAGCTTATGATAATACTCCTTTAAAAGAATTGGAAGATACACGATTGAGGGATGTTGATGAATCGGTATTTGAGACTTATGAAGGAAAAATGCCTAATCGCTTTGCTAAACGTGCCAAACATTTCTATTCGGAATGTAATCGAGTAGAAAAAGGTGTTGATGCTTGGAAAAGGGGAGATATAAAGGAATTTGGGAAGTATATCTTTGAAAGTTGCGATAGCTCTATACATAACTATGAATGTGGATCACCTGAACTAATTGCTATCTATGAAATCATGAAAGAGACAGAGGGTATATATGGCGGTCGTTTTAGTGGGGCAGGTTTCAAAGGGGCATGTATTGCGTTGATTGATCCTGAGAAAGAAGAAGCGATTCGTAATACGGTAACATCGAAATATCTTCAGCGATTCCCAGAATATAAAGAAACTTTTGAGACTTTTTTTTGTGAGCCAAGTAACGGAGTGGAGTTTTTATAGAATTAATTGAATGAAAAATATTGTAATCGCAGCGGGATATGCTACACGACTATATCCTTTAACTGAGAACTTTCCTAAGCCTTTATTAGAAATAGGAGAGAGTTCTATTTTAGGACGATTGATTGAAGATATTGATAAGATTGAGGATATCAATGAACATATTATTGTAACTAATCATAAGTTTGCATATCACTTTGAGGAATGGAAAGAAAAGATTGTTACAAAGAATCCTATTCGGATTGTTGATGACGGAACAGAAAGTAATGAAACCAGATTGGGTGCCGTACGCGACTTGTTGTTAGCTATTGATATATGCAATATAAATGAAGATATTTTAGTGATTGCAGCCGATAATATTTTGGACTTCTCTTTTCAAGGTTTCGTAAATTATTCTAAAGAAAAGGGAACTTCGATTATCATGTGTCACCATGAACCTGATTTGAAGAAGTTGCAAAGAACAGGGGTAATTGTAATAGACGAAAATAGTAAGGTCTTAGAAATGCAAGAGAAACCACAGAATCCACTATCAAATTGGGCTGTACCTCCCTTTTATATATATAAAGTAAAGGATTTTCCGCTTATAAAGAATAGCATTGAGAATGGGTGTGGTTTTGATGCGCCTGGAAACTTAGCACATTTTTTATGCAAGCATTCTATAATACATGCTTGGGAAATGTCTGGCAAACGCTATGATATCGGAACACTGGAAAGTTATTATGAAGCGCAAACAATGAATTTCTTTTAACCTAATTGATATAAAAATGAAAGTACTTGTAACAGGGGCTGCTGGTTTCATAGGCTCGTTTGTCTGTAAAAGATTGTTGGAAAAACAATATGAGGTAGTGGGACTGGATAATATTAATGCCTACTATGATGTAAACTTGAAGTATGGACGATTGCAATATCTAGGAGTTTCTAAAGAAGATATATCCTGGTATAAATTTGTGAGTAGTTCTCTTTATAAAACTTTTAAGTTTATTCAAATGAATTTAGAGGACACGCAAGCAATGCAAATGCTTTTTCAAAATGAGCAATTTGACTTGGTTATAAATCTAGCTGCTCAAGCGGGTGTGCGTTATTCCATTGAAAATCCAAAGGCTTATGTACAAAGCAATGTGGATGGTTTTCTAAATGTTTTAGAAGGATGTAGGCATACGCAAGTAAAGCATTTAGTCTATGCAAGTTCTAGTAGTGTATATGGACTAAATAGTAAGGTCCCATTCTCTGAAAAAGACAGCATAGCGCATCCTGTTAGTTTATATGCGGCTACCAAAAAAGCAGATGAATTGATGGCACATACTTATAGCCATCTATATCAGATTCCATCGACAGGTTTACGTTTTTTTACGGTTTATGGACCATGGGGAAGACCTGATATGGCTCCCTTCTTATTTACCGATGCAGTTCTGAATGAACGGCCCATTAAGGTTTTTAACAATGGAGATATGCTACGTGATTTTACCTATATTGATGATATTGTGGAAGGGGTATTAAGAATTGCTCATTTAATTCCTACTAGTAATAAAGAATGGAATTCTTTGTCTCCTGATCCAAGTTGCTCAACAGCTCCTTATCGTATTTATAATATTGGAAATTCTCAACCCATAAAATTGATGGATTTTATTCAGGCTGTTGAAAAAGCTTGTAACAAAGAAGCTGTTAAACAATATCTGCCTATGCAACCAGGTGATGTGTATCAAACCAATGCTGATACAACTTTATTACAACAAAACATTCATTATAGACCTAATAAAGACATTTTTCAAGGAGTACAAGAAACGGTAGATTGGTATCGTTCTTTTTATAAGCTACCTTGATTCTAATCACTTTAAATAAATATATGAAAATAGCAATTGTAGGAACAGGTTATGTGGGCTTAGTAACAGGCACATGTTTTTCGGAAATGGGTATTGACGTTACATGTGTTGATGTGATGGAAGCCAAGATTGAAAATCTTAAAAATGGAATAATTCCTATCTATGAACCAGGATTAGAGGATATGGTTCATCGCAATTATAAAGCGGGAAGATTGAACTTTACGACCTCTTTGGCATCTTGTTTGTCTGATGTCGAAGTTGTATTTAGTGCTGTGGGTACCCCTCCTGATGAAGATGGAAGTGCGGATTTAAAATATGTACTTGAAGTGGCACGTACAATCGGACAGAATATAAATAAATATGTGCTGGTTGTTACGAAAAGTACTGTACCCGTAGGTACAGCACAAAAAGTAAAGGAGGCTATTCAAGAAGAATTGGATAAACGAGGAACACAAATAGAATTTGATGTGGCATCTAATCCTGAGTTTTTGAAAGAGGGAAATGCAATTGATGATTTTATGAAACCAGATCGAGTAGTGGTAGGTGTAGAATCCAGTCGTGCCAAGGCTTTAATGGAGAAGCTATACAAACCCTTTATGATGAACAACTACCGTTTGATATTTACAGATGTTCCAAGTGCTGAAATGATAAAATATGCTGCCAATTCGATGCTTGCTACACGCATTAGTTTTATGAATGACATAGCTAATCTGTGTGAATTAGTGGGAGCGGATGTAAATATGGTGCGTAAAGGCATTGGTACAGATAGCCGCATCGGTAGCAAGTTTTTATATCCAGGATGTGGATATGGTGGTTCTTGCTTTCCTAAAGATGTGAAAGCTTTGATAAAGACTGCTGAGAAGAATGGATATGATATGAAAGTTTTGAAAGCGGTGGAAGAGGTAAATGAAGCGCAAAAAAGCATTTTATTTAAGAAACTAATGGCAGAGCTTAATGGTAACTTGAAAGACAAGAAAATAGCCATTTGGGGATTGGCATTTAAACCTGAAACGGATGATATGCGTGAAGCTCCTGCCCTAATTTTGATTGAACAGATTTTAAAAGCTGGTGCAACTATTAGAGCTTACGATCCAATAGCTATTGAAGAATGCAAACATAAAATGGGTGATAGTATAGAATATGCTACAGATATGTATGACGCTGCTCTTGATGCAGATGCTCTTTTGATAGTAACTGAATGGAAAGAATTTAGAATGCCTAGCTGGAAGGTATTGATGAAAACAATGAAAACTCCAATCATGTTGGATGGACGAAATATATACGATATGAATGAACTAAATGAACTTGGTTTTACATATCATTGTATTGGTAAATAATAGATTTAAGAATGAACATATTAATCACGGGTATACATGGTTTTGTAGGCTCCAACTTGATTAAAACACTAAGCAAAACCCATACGCTTTATGGCTTAGATATTGTTTCTCCTAATAAAGAGGGAGTGAAGCAAACATTGAGTTGGGACGATTTACAACATTCTGAAAAGATGCCAACTATTGATGCCATCATCCATTTAGCAGGCAAGGCACACGACACCAAGAATCAATCGGCAGCACAGGTCTATTTTGATATTAACACGGGGCTTACGCAACGGATATTTGACTATTTCCTGCAATCTACTGCTAAAAAGTTTATCTTTTTTAGCTCGGTAAAAGCGGCTGCGGACTTTGTGCCGGGGGATGTGTTGACGGAAGAGGTGATTCCTGATCCTGTGGGACCTTATGGTGAAAGTAAGATCAAGGCGGAGGAGTATATTCAAGCAAACCCTTCTAAAGATAAACAAATATATATTCTTCGTCCGTGTATGATTCATGGACCTGGCAACAAGGGAAACTTAAACTTGCTATATAATGTGGTGAAGAAAGGTATGCCTTGGCCATTGGGTGATTTTGAGAATAGACGATCTTTTGTGGCGATAGACAATCTGTGTGCAGTGATTGACGGGTTGATATCGAAAGAGGTGGAGTCCGGCATCTATCACATTGCGGATGATGAAGCGATGAGTACCAATGAACTGATTGCAACCATCTGCGAGGCAATGGGGCGCAAACCGAACATCTGGAAGCTGAATAGGAAGATGATGGAGCGTGTGGCAAAGGTGGGCACTACGCTACATCTACCACTGAATGAAGAAAGACTTCGCAAACTAACCGAAAACTATGTGGTGAGCAATGCGAAGATAAAAAAGGCACTGGGCATGGAGCAAATGGCTATTACAGCTAAAGAGGGGATGCTGAAAACAATCAAATCATTTCAAGAGAGATAACTAGAATGGAAATTACTTATTACATCATGATAACAGCTCTGCTCTTTGTGGCAGAGCTTCTTTATTTTAAAGTTGCGGATAAGTGCAACATTATTGATAAACCCAATCAGCGCAGTAGTCATACACAGATAACCTTGCGGGGTGGGGGGATTATCTTTTACTTTGGAGCATTGGCATACTTCTTGTCCAGCGGTTTTGCTTATCCGTTGTTTATGATAGGGCTTACTGCCATCACTGCCATTAGTTTTGTGGATGATGTGCGCTCGGTCTCTTCGCGAGTGCGATTGTTAATACAAACGGCTGCTATGCTGCTGATGTTTTATCAATGGACCTCGTTTATGCTTCCGTGGTGGTGGATGATTATTGCATTAATCGTTTGTACGGGCATAATCAATGCTTACAACTTTATGGATGGCATCAATGGCATCACGGGGGGATACTCCCTGGTAATCTTAGCGGTATTGGCTTATGTGAATAGTCAGGTGGTTACCTTTGTATCACAAACTTTTATTGGATCGATGATTTGTGCAGTAGTGGTGTTCTGTTTCTTTAATTTCCGTAAGCGTGCCAAGTGTTTTGCGGGAGATGTGGGTTCGGTAAGTATCGCTTTTGTGATTCTCTTCTTATTGGGCTTACTGATTATTCAGACGGAAGATTTTAGTTGGATTATTCTACTGAGTGTATATGGGGTGGATAGTGTGTTGACTATCATACACCGCATCATGTTGAAAGAAAACATTGGGCAGCCGCACCGCAAACATCTCTATCAGTTGATGGCAAATGAGCTGAAAGTGCCACACATTTGGGTGGCTAGCCTCTATATGTTGGTGCAATTAGTGATTATGGTTGGCTTTTTGATGATACCTACTGCGTGGCATTATGGCTATTTAGTGGCTATTGTTTTGCTGTTAAGTGCTGCTTATGTAGCATTTATGCGTAAGTACTTTCATTTGCATATACAACAAATATCGAAATAATATGATAAACAATAACCACTTAATCATTATGGCGGGTGGTGTAGGTAGTCGCTTTTGGCCGATGAGTACACCTGTGTGTCCTAAACAGTTTATTGATGTATTGGGCATTGGGAAGAGTCTGCTTCAACTCACCGTGGATCGCTTCTTAGGGGTGATTCCCGCTGAAAATATCTGGGTGGTGACCTCCAAAAACTATCGTGACTTGGTTGCCAAACAGATTCCACAAATTCCACTCGAGCAGATTTTATTAGAGCCTTGTATGCGCAACACGGCACCTTGCATAGCCTATGCAGCAACTAAGATAAAGAAGAGATACCCGCAAGCAAATCTTGTATTCTCGCCGGCCGACCACATTGTGTTGGAGACAGAGAAATTTAAACGTGTGATTGCGGAGTGTCTGGACTATACGGCTGCGCATCCGGTAATCGTGACTTTGGGTATGGAACCCACTCGTCCCGAAACGGGATATGGTTACATCAAGGCACTACCAGCAGCGGGGAGTATCCACAAAGTGGAAGCGTTTAAGGAGAAACCTAACTTGACTACGGCAAAGGGGTACCTGGCAGATGGATCTTACTTTTGGAATGCGGGAATCTTTGTGTGGAACGTGAATACGGTGATTGGGGAGTTGACAAAATATACACCTGCATTGATGGCGCACTTTGAGACATTGGATGCGGTGATGTACACACCCCAAGAGCAAGCGGTAATGGATGTGGAGTTCCCGAAATGTGAGTCAATATCAATAGACTATGCGGTGATGGAGAAGAGTAAGCAAACGTATGTTTATCCGGCAAGCTTCGGGTGGAGTGATTTGGGTACATGGGGCTCGCTCTATACACATACTGATAAGGATGAACATGGCAATGCTGCCATTGGCCAAACGGTGAAATTGGTGGATTGTGAGGGATGTATGGTGCATACGCCTGAAGAACGTAAAGTGGTGATTCAGGGGTTGAAGAATTATATTGTTGCAGAGAAGGATGATACGTTGTTGATTTGTAGTATTGATGAGGAGCAACAAATCAAGGAATGGCAAAAGACTGATTGATTTACGATTGAGCTGGCGCTGTGTTGTTCATTTCTTTTGTCTTGATACAAAAGAAACGGAACCAAAGAAAAAATCACGGCTGCAATTGTTTGGTGGTTCCATTTCTTCATTCACTAAAGCGCAAGAACTCGCTTCGCT
>DKPL01000082.1:380-13682 GCA_002471185.1 Bacteroides sp. UBA7335 | reverse complement strand
TATAATATATGCGTGCGCGCGAAACGAAAAATTAAAGATTGCGAAATTGAGATAAAAAGAGGAAGCTATACCGACTTAAACAGACGTAAAAGCCACAGTACTTAAGCCGTAAATTCAATTACAGCATAAACACAATCAGCACTTGCCATCTGAATGTAGATTTTATTTTCGGCACGAAGCAAACGCGGATAAATCACATCACCCAGTTTTGCAGGCTTTTTATACTCTACCCGCACCCGCCTTACCACAAAGTCCAAAGGAAGATATTCGCAAGCGATGCGAATATACTGAGCATTGTTCATGTGGCGGTTGTAATCAATATCATCGCGCATCACCGATATAGGATCAGAACTAATAAGCTCACCGTGTGGAACTACAATTTTACGTTCTAAGTATTCCATATCGTACTTCGGGTCGAAATGCATATGTTTCACCATGTCAGAATCCATTTTACTCAATCTCCCCGAATCGAGATTTACGCACACTCCGGTGCTCCAAGTCACGTAACATGGTTTATTTGCTTCATCTAATATAATAGTATTTCGATATCCATAGTACCCGTAACATTCGTATATACTAGTCTGTATGGTAAGTCGTTCTTTAAACGAAGGCACCCTGATAATATCAACCTGCCTTCCCGCCAACAATTGAGTCATATTATTTCGATGCATATAGACTTCAAATTCAGGTTCAGACTCGAACCACAGTTCCGAACAATCTTGCATCAGCTGAAATGCCGAAACCAACTTTAACTTACCATCTTCACCGGTTTTGCTGGTTGTAACCACATCTTGAATACTAAACATAACGACCTTTTCTTGATTTTTAGATTAATGTAACATAAAGCATCCCTCAATCAACTCTAGATAAAGACAGATCATTTAACATAGACTGATTTTTATGATAAACAGTAAAAGATGAGCAATGTTCATCGTGGCAGAATGACTTAATATTTTATTTTATCCTCTCCTCCTATTACACCTAGCAAAGCATCAAAAATCGGCAGACAAAACACAACATCGTCCTTTGTTACATCCTTCCCCTTTAATGCAACCAATTATCCACCCCCCAACAAGAGTGATAAGAAAAAAAAGAAGTCTCACTCGCGGATGCGTTGCAGATAAGCCAGTTCGTTGATAGCAAAATCTTTGTTTATAGGATCCTCGAGCATTTCGCGAAGCATCTGTTCGGCCTCATCGTAGTGTTTGATATTGATAAGCACAAAGGCCTGTCTACGTTTTATGAAGTTAACAAAATGAAGCAACTCTTCGGTTGGACTGCCTTCGCTCTTATCAAGATCGTCGTTGATTTTATCAATTATATTTCTCACAAAGTAGATGGCTCTAAAATCATTCATATTGGAGATGCAATTGACAAACTCTTTAAGATAGACATAACTCTCTTCGTTGATCATGGCACTAAGGTAATAGTAAGCATGACGATAAAGTTTCAGTTCGCAGTACGAAAAACCTATGTAGTAGCAGACTTGGAAAAACTTATTGCGACCTACGGCATTGAGTGTATGAAACGATTCGTTCAACACAAAGAAAGCATTTTCGAGGTAGAAGAGCGCTTCGTAGTAGCGCTTATTAAGGAAGCAAGTCTTACCAAAATACAAATCGTAAGCAATGCTCTCGTTGGTACAATCCACCAGCACTTTTTGCTCTTCAGACAATTCATGATAGCAGTTTTTCTCAATCTTATCTTGAGCATCTTGCACCATATATTTAAGTTTTGCCAACTTGTTTTCTATCGAAATCTTATCAAAAGCCAGCAAAAAAGAGACACTCACCACTTGGTTGTTTTTGGAGTTGCAAGTCACAAGCTTACTTACAGTATGGGGTATCACACAGCAGGTGATGCGTGTATAAAGAGTATCATCGGTTACCCCATCGGCCTTTACATCAATCATCACCCGTTGCACCTTGTTGGTCGATTTCAGTTTGGGGTTAGTAAAACACACCACTAGTGTCGCATCTTCGTTTTTGAAGACAGCTTGCCGACGGTCGCTCGCATCAATCACCGTGTTGAGCACATTAAATGCCGCAATCTCTTTAGCATCGGTCAGCACCCGCTCTTCTTGTCCATAAACAGTAAGTTTCACCCAATCCACATCAATCAAATCGAGTGCTTTGCAAAGCAGATAGTTTAATGTCACGATACTCTCCTCGCCTACGCGTGGAGGGATATGAGTAGGCTGATGCATAATCTCTTGTTCGTAAAGAAGAAACTTCTCGCGATTTTGTTTGAAGAGCTCCACCTCAGGATCATCAATGCTCTGGCTATCTTTGCGTTTCTCGAAAATATCATTGATGGAATTCAGAAAATTGCGACGACTAACAAACAAATCATTGAGCGTACGCACCAAAACTCGCTTCATAAACTCCATCGTATCTGACAGCAAGAAGTGAGTAGAACAATGCACATCAATCTCGTTGTGCG
The DNA here is from genome assembly GCA_002471185.1 of Bacteroides sp. UBA7335. Classification (GTDB taxonomy): domain Bacteria; phylum Bacteroidota; class Bacteroidia; order Bacteroidales; family Bacteroidaceae; genus Bacteroides. The sequence goes on along the minus strand of DKPL01000082.1, from coordinate 11,240 downwards.
AGTTGTCGAAGGTATAAAAGAACTTGGTAATTTTAGACTGCGTGTTGAGCTCGTTGCATAAGTAACGCACCACATTCATATCTTTGAAAGGTGTAGTATAAAAGTAAAGATAGAAGACATCAACCACCGCTTGGTCATCATAATAAATAATGCGAAACTTAGCCGCTTGATAGTCGAAAACAATGGTTTTATCCTCTTCGATAGTATAACTACAGTTTAGCGAAGTGAGTATTTCGAGAATGACAGACTTTAAGCTATTTCGACTGTATCGTTTGCTTTCATCATAAGCTTTTGCATTGGCCGCATTTGTGTTATATACCGAAGAATGAGCTTTCAGTTTTTTGCTCTCCCTCCTTATATATACAACATAATACACAACCGCCGCCACCAACAGCAAACAAACAATAACAGATAATACAATCATACCCAACAATTAAACATTCTTACTCACTCAATGCTAACAACTGAATCTAAGCTGTGGTTCACACAAAAGGTAATTTTAAGTGATAGCGGGTTCACTTTATCACTCCAACAAACCATGGTTATAAACCAGATATCAACAGGTTATTAACAGGTTATCAACAACCATAACCGGAGTTTTAAACAACTATAAACAGGTTTATTAACAAGGTTATGCACAAATATAGATAGTTATAAACAGAGTTATAAACAGTTTCAACAGTGACTTTAGCATGATAAAAATTGAGACAAGAGGATTGTAATTACAAGACAATAGTATAGAGTATGGTGGGGGTTAATGTGCAGCATGGTAGAGATTAATGCGCACCATGGTGGAGATTAATGCGCACCACGGTGGAGATTAATGCGTACCATACCCCCTCTACAAGGGCTGTAGAAGGGGTGTTTATTGTCTTCAATGCCATAGCATTAAACCTCAATACTACCCTTCAATCATCCCCACCCCAACCACTTTTGAGCTACCTCACCCGCCTCTCTCATAGTCAGCTGAAACCCGATATCGTACTCTTGCATCAAGAGCACTGCCACATCTTGTTCACCGAAGTGAGTTGGCCGATACAACTCTTGCCACAACAAACACACGGAGTGGTGTAGACAAATAAACTGTGAGTAAGAAGAGCCATTTAAGAGAATAACAAGGTTTATTGCTTTCGCAAAAAGCGAAGGGTTGCAAATACGATTTAACCTTCATCGCACAATTTTATTAAGGCAAATCAACAATTACAGCTTCAGCAGTTGCACCACAGCGCAACGCATTTTCAGCATCTTGCTCAATGCATACCTATAAAAACAATAAAAGAAGCAGCATAACTCTATTTTTTATGCATTAAAATAAGAGGAGATAAAATGAAAATAGCGTACTTTACACACATCTTATTATATAGAGTGAAAGAAGGAATAAACATGAATGTACTATCACCATCTACCAAAGCGTTTATCGATGCTCACCTACGCGACAACGTGAAAGAGCTGGCTCTGCAAGCGGCCAAATATCCCGGTGTTGACTTGCGCGAAGCCATTACCCAGATTTCGGGCAGACAAGTGGCTTTAGCAAAAATACCCAGTTGGGCTGCAAATGGCGAGATACGCTATCCGCGTCATTTGTCGATGGAGCAATGCTCTTCGGAAAACACGGCGCACTACAAAGCCTCATTGGTTGGAGGTACTAGTTTGACCGACTTGACCGGTGGTTTTGGGGTAGATTGTGCTTTTATGGGAGCTAACTTCGAACGAGTAGATTATGTAGAACGCCAAACAGAACTTTGCGACATTGCACAGCACAATTTTGCTGCATTGGGGCTCAACCAGGTTGTGGTGCACAACCAAGAAGCGACCGAATACTTGCCAATGATGCCACCGGTAGAGTGGATTTTTATTGATCCCGCACGACGTGATGGGCATGGAGGAAAAACGGTAGCTATATCCGACTGTGAGCCCAATGTAGAACAGCTCGAAGCATTATTGACCGAGAAAGCCAATCGAGTGATGGTGAAGCTATCGCCCATGCTCGATGTGGCTTTGGCACTAACTACACTGCAACACATCTGCGAAGTACACATTGTATCTGCTGCCAACGACTGCAAAGAGCTGCTACTCATACTCAATTCATCAGCTACTACCACCGAGGTTCCCATTCATTGTGTCAACCTCACTGCTGGCAGCAATCAACATTTCACATTCACCCGCGAGGCCGAACAACAAGCGGTGTGCAGCTACACCGACCAAGTAGGCCGATACCTATACGAGCCCAACGCATCGGTGATGAAAGCCGGTGCTTACCGAAGCGTGGCAGCACACTTCGAGCTGTTGAAGTTGCATCCCAACAGTCACCTTTATACCTCCGACAGACTCGTTGCCGACTTTCCCGGCAGGGCATTTGAGGTAGTAGGCGAATGTACGTTCAACAAAAAAGAGCTAAAAACACTACTTGGTGATTTGAAAAAAGCCAACCTTACTGTACGTAACTTCCCTGCCACGGTGGCCGAACTCCGCAAACGCACAAAGCTCGCCGAAGGAGGCGAAGATTACCTTTTTGCCACCACACTAGCCAACGACAAAAAAGTATTGATAAGAGGAATAAAACCAGACACCCCGTAACACGAATGTAGCATCATTGTTATGGCTTTTTAAAGTAGATGTAAAATTATCGTAAACGCACGCCGATACCTTTGCATCAAAATATTAAAGCACATTATCAATAGATGAAACGTATCTTTAAGCTAGTCTCAGCCGTGCTACTCATGGCTACTATCAGCAATTCGGTACTTGCCGACGAAAACTCGAATGTGGTAAAACACGGCACTGTTCGCGGTAGAATTGTGGACACAGAAAAACAAACCCTACCCGGGGCTTCTATCTACATTGAAAAATTACGTACAGGTGTAGTGAGCGACGTAAATGGCTTCTACACATTCCCAAATCTTGAACCGGGAGTATATGTTGTAAAGGTTAGTTACGTGGGCTATGCACCAACCGAAATTACCGTTACCATTCCGGCAGGAAAAACTTTAGACAAAGACTTTGTGATGAACGAAGGAGTTGAACTACAAGAGGTTATTGTTGGTGGAGCTTTTCAGGGTCAACATCGCGCCATCAACTCACAAAAAAACAGTCTAGGCATTAAGAATGTGGTATCGGCCGACCAAGTGGGCAAATTTCCCGACTCAAACATAGGCGATGCTTTGAAGCGTATTTCGGGTATCAATGTGCAATATGACCAAGGCGAAGCACGCTTCGGACAAATCCGCGGTACCTCTGCCGACCTTAGTTCGGTAACCATCAATGGCAACCGTGTGCCATCTGCCGAAGGCGATACACGCAACGTGCAGCTCGACTTAATCCCGGCGGATATGATTCAGACCATTGAAGTTAACAAAGTAGTAACCCCTGATATGGATGCCGATGCCATCGGTGGTTCAATCAACCTGGTCACCAAAAACTCACCTTACAAACAAATGATAGCTGCCACTGTAGGTACAGGATACAACTGGATTAGCAACAAGGCTCAGTTGAACCTTGGACTTACTTACGGCAATCGTTTCTTCAATGACAAGCTGGGCATCATGCTAGCTGCATCTTATCAAAACTCACCGTCAGGATCGGACAATGTGGAGTTTGTTTGGGATAAAGATGCAGAAACAGGCGAACTTTGTCTAACCGACTACCAGATTCGTCAATACTATGTCACTCGCGAGCGCCAAAGCTACTCGGGAGCCTTAGATTGGGAAATCAATACCAACAACAAACTATACTTTAAAGGTATATTCAATAACCGCAACGACTGGGAAAACCGTTACCGCACCACACTTAAAGATTTAAACCTGAAGGAAGATGAAAACGGCAACGACTACTGCTCTATCAACAATCAAGCTACCGTGCGTGTGCAAACCAAAGGAGGTACACCCGACAATCGCAATGCACGCTTAGAACGTCAGCGCACCATGGACTTCACGCTAGGTGGAGAGCACTTGGTAGGCAAGCTATCCATAGACTGGAATGCGAACTATGCCAAAGCCAGCGAAGATCGCCCCAACGAGCGCTACATCGACTATCAGTTGAAAAAACAAAAGTTTGTGGCAGACCTGAGCGATGAGCGCAAGCCGCTTTATACACCGGCAGAAGGTTCTACCATGACACTCGATGACTCTTTTTCATTGAAAGAGATTACCGAAAGCAATCAACACATCAGCGAGAAAGACTTAAAGCTTAGCGTAAACTTCAAATTGCCTTTGGCACAAGGAAAATACAGCAACTCATTGCGCTTTGGTGCAAAGATGGTTGATAAAAGCAAAGACAAAGACAAGCAATTGTACTCGTACACGCCTCTCGACAAGAAAGGATTCAACACTGAAAGCTTTGCTAACACAACCAACGAAACTAAAAGTAACTTTATGCCGGGCAGCCAGTATCAGGCAGGTAGCTACGTAGACAAAAAGTACTTGGGACATCTCGATCTTAACAATGCAGAACTATTTGAAAGCGAACTTGTAGAGAAAGAGTTGGCCGGCAATTACAGTGCGCATGAGCGTGTAACAGCGGGCTATCTGCGCTTCGATCAGAACTTAGGCAAAAAGTGGGCATTGATGGCAGGACTGCGCATCGAAAACACCCACATCAAATATAGCGGAAACTCATACAATGTAGATGAAGAGGTTACAACTCCTACTGCCGAAAGCAAAGACAGCTACACCAACGTATTGCCATCGCTATTGGTAAAGTATAAAGTGAACAACGACTTCAACCTACGTGCCTCGTTTACCAACACCATTTCACGTCCCAAATACTCGAACCTGGTGCCTAGCGTAAACATCAGCATGAGCGACAATACCATCACGCTGGGTAACCCCGAATTGAAGCCAACCATCTCTTACAACTTCGACTTGAGTGGAGAGTATTATTTTCAAAGTGTAGGTTTGATTAGTGCAGGGGTATTCGCAAAGCGCATCAACAAGTTTATTGTGGACCAAACACTCAGAAACTACGACTATGAAGGGGTAATCTATACCAGTTTCTCGCAACCACGCAACTCGGGAAATGCTAACCTGGCAGGTGTAGAGCTGGGCTACCAACGCGACTTCGGATTCATCGCTCCGGCGCTAAAATGCATCGGGTTCTACGGTAACTATACCTACACATACAGCAGCGTGAAGAATTTCAACTTCGAAGGCCGCGAAAACGAAAGTGGACTTCGCCTACCCGGATCGCCCGAACACACCGCCAACGCTTCACTATTCTTCGAGAAGAAAGGAGTTAGCGTACGCCTTAGCTACAACTTCGCATCAAGCTTTATCGACGAAATGGGAGTGAGCCAATTCTACGATCGCTACTACGACAAAGTGAACTATATGGATGTAAATGCAAGCTATACATTCGGCAAGAAGTGCTTAATTACTGTATATGCCGAAGCAAACAACCTGCTCAACCAACCCTTACGTTACTACCAAGGAACTTCGAGCCGCACCATGCAAGCCGAATACTACGGTGTAAAGGTAAATGCAGGTATCAAGATTAACTTATAAACCAGTAACTCAACAAGTAAACAATGAAATTAAGAAATCAAATTATTGCGCTGTTTCTCTGTATCACAGCTTTCGCTCAAGCACAAATCACCGATTACTCACAATTTGAGAAGAAATTCAATTTCTATATTGCCAACGACCTAGGACGCAATGGCTATTATGACCAAAAACCAATAGCCGAACTAATGGGCGAAATGGGCGATGAAATCGGACCGGAATTTGTAGTGGCTACAGGAGACGTTCACCACTTCGACGGGGTGCGCAGCGTAAACGACCCGCTTTGGATGACCAACTACGAGTTGATCTACTCACACCCTGAGTTGATGATTGACTGGTTTCCGGTGTTGGGTAACCACGAGTATCGTGGAAATACCGATGCGGTAATAGACTATAGTCAAATCAGCAGACGTTGGTCGATGCCGGAACGCTATTACACCAAAACCTTCAGCCACAAAGGAAACACAACTATTCGTGTGGTTTGGGTAGATACCACACCGCTGATTGATAAATACCGCAAAGAGAACGATAAATATCCGGATGCTAACCTACAAGATATAAATAAACAGCTGGCTTGGATAGACTCTGTATTGACCAGTGCAAAAGAAGATTGGGTAATTGTGGCCGGACATCACCCAATGTATGCGTACACCCCAAAGGATGGAAGCGAACGTACCGACTTGCAAAATCGTTTAAACCCAATCCTGAAAAAACATCAGGTAGACTTATATGTGGCAGGACACATTCATAACTTCCAACACATCCGTATGCCCGATAGCGATATAGACTATGTAGTAAACTCGTCGGCATCTTTGGCTCGTAAAGTTCAACCAACTACAGGCACACAGTTTTGCAGCCCCGAAGCCGGATTCTCGGTAGTGTCGTTGGATAAGAAAGAACTAAACCTACACATGATTGATAAAGCCGGTAACATCATCTATACAATCAATCGTACAAAGAGGTAACAGCACACACTAACTATCAATAATGAGACTAAGTGTTGAAAAATTCAACACAAGCCTACGACAAGGTGTATCAAGTAATGATACACCTTGTTGCGTATAATGAAGTAACATTACACATTTAGTTCATCTTTTGTTGTGCTACCCGTTGCTGAGCTTGGAGCTACATCAGCAGCAGAAGCTGCAGGCTTTGGTCGCAAGTCATCCTTGGGGATGGTAGAAGCATTGCCATTGCGAACCGCATTGTAGTGTGGCGAAAGAATCTCAACTCCGGCATTGTTGAAGCAATCTTGAATATTTTGATGCAATGCTGATAAGATGCGCGGCATCTTATCAGCCTCTTTGATGTAAGCGTTAATTTGATAAACCGGATAAAAATCGCTCAACGAAGTTTCAAGCACAAAGGGAGCAGGATCTTCTTGCACCCCCGGCGTATTGAGCGCAGCATCAATAAGCAACTGATGCACTTTGCGCCAAGGAGCATCGTAACCAATAGTTACTTCAGAATGAATAATCAACCCATACTGCCGAGCCGAGTTACTATAGTTGACCGTCTGAGTAGACATCATAAATGAGTTGGGAATGGTTACAATCTCATTTTTGGGAGTACGTACCCGAATAACCAGCGGAGTTTTTTCAATCACATTGCCGGTGGTATCATTAAGTTTGATGCGATCGCCCACATTGAAGGAGCGCATATAGGTGATAACGAGACCTGCAATAATGTTTCCGATGACGGTGCTAGAGCCTAACGACACAATCAACCCGATAAATACCGATATGCCTTGAAACACACCACTTTTGGCACCGGGAAGATAAGGATAAACCATCGCAATCATAAAGGCATAGAGCAAAAAGCGTACAATATGATAGGTGGGCATAGCCCAATCGGCATAAAAGCTACCTAGTTTGAGTCGTTCAGCTTCGATTTCAGTGGCCAGATACTTAACCAGGCGAACCAAATAGCGTACAGCAATCCAGATGATACAGATGGTAAAAAGATTGGGGATGTAATGCACCACACCTAACCCAATACTCCTAACCGGCTCCCACACATACGACAAAATGGTAAAAGCTATCTTTTTAGTCTTCGGAAAAATAGAGAAGAGCAATGGTACTGAGATAAGTAACTGCAAAGCCATAAGTACCCAACGCCCAATATTGGCAAAGAAGATGATGACTTTGACTTGCCGTTCGGTATCGAGCAGCTCGTAATTTTGTATCTTGAATGGTTTTAGCTTGGTATCTTTGAGTTTCTCGATGCGAAGCTTCACTTTGCGATATACCCATCCGGTAAGCCAAAATAGCGCCCACTGACATGCGATGACCAAAAAGAATAATCCAATACGCTTGCCCCATTGCCAGAAGCTATGAGCTCGCTTCATTTTATCAAGTTTAGCCTTAACAATCTCGCGTTGATCTTGCGCAAGCTGTTCGCGCGACACCCCAGTCCACATGGCATCCATGTCGGTTATGGTAGTAATGGCTTTTCCCTCATACATCAAACTGGTGCCGGTATCGGTATTTTCAAGGTAAAGCGAGTCGGGACGAAGTTTCATCTTCTTGCCAAGCTCTTCAATAGATTCGGCCTCCATCTCAGCACGCTGCTTGGCACTGAACCCTCCATTTTTAGCATAAAGATAAAAAAGAGTATCCCCTTCTACCACTACTGGCACACCGGGAGTTACAGCACGCAAGGAGTCTATTCTGATCTTTTGTTTTACCTTTTTCAGCGAATCGCCCGAAAGGTGCTGCAACTGGATGTCTTCGAGCTGCATACGCAAGTTGGCCTCATTAAGTTTAGCCTCTTGCAACTCAAGCTGCATCTTTACAAATGCCAATGAGTCTGAATCGATGACAGCCTGGGGAGTAGGGACAGTTGTATCAATAGAATCTTTCAGAAAGTTGCGTACCTCTTTAAGCAACTGAGCCGAGAGAGAGGCTGACGCACCAATAACGATAAACGAAAGATAGAGTAACGCTCTTTTCATAAATCAAAAAAATACCGCTTTACAGTGTTCGATTCATCTTCAATTTACCAACTATTATTCTAGATAATACGCCGTAAATGATAGAAGTCACAACACAAGTAGATTATAAATATAATATCAATAATAAAACAGCAAAAACAGCAGATTGTTTTAAAACCATAGGCACAATGATATACAACAGACTTAGTCCTTATCCCCTGAAATTTAACAATGATGCATTTTACCATCTTAAACCGCAATATGTTTCAGTTTGCTTCCAAAGGGTTGAAACTATGCCTCCAATAGTTCGGAACTACAGTTCCAATACTTTGGAACTACAACTTCAATATTTAATCACTACAACTAAAATACTGCCAAGTAGACGAATATGATAAAAATAGCTATCTTTGAGCGGTGTAAAACAGCCGACTAAGTCTGCATAATTTAAATTACAACTATGGATATACTATTACTTCTAGGCGGATTGGTTTTGATTCTGGCAGGTGCTAACGGACTGACTGACGGTGCTTCATCGATTGCCAAACGCTTCAACATCCCTTCAATTGTCATCGGACTAACCATTGTGTCATTTGGAACATCGGCACCAGAGCTGACAGTGAGTCTTTCATCTGCCATACAGGGCAATGCCGACTTTGCCATTGGCAATGTAGTAGGAAGCAACCTATTCAACACATTAATGATTGTGGGATGCACCTCATTGGTTGCACCTATCGTAATCAAAAAGAATACATTACGAAAGGAAATACCCCTTTGCATACTCTCTTCGGTAGTATTACTAATCTGTGCCAACGATGTGCTAATCAACAAGGCATCGTACAATGTGATAAGTCGTACCGATGGACTGCTTCTGCTCTGCTTCTTCCTTATTTTTATGGGATATACCTTTGCAATAGCACGAGGTGGAAATAATGATGACGATGAGCAAGAACAAGACCAAATTAAACAATTACCAGTATTGAAATCGGTAATATATATTGCGGTAGGACTAGCTGCTCTTATCTTTGGAGGAGACTGGTTTGTAAAAGGAGCATCGGGCATAGCACGTGGTCTTGGAGTTAGCGAGGCAGTCATCGGATTAACCTTGGTGGCTGGAGGAACATCACTGCCCGAACTGGCTACATCAATCGTAGCAGCACTCAAAAAGAATCCAGAAATAGCCATCGGAAATGCCATCGGAAGCAATCTATTCAACCTATTTTTTGTACTAGGATGCAGTGCATCAATCACTCCTTTAAGGTTAAATGGTATTACCAATTTTGATCTATTATCGCTAGTTGCAGCTGGAGTTTTATTATGGATATTCGGACTATTCTTTGCAAAACGTACTATAACACGTGTTGAGGGTTCGATATTGGTACTATGTTATGTAGCCTATATTTTAGTTCTTATACTGAAACTATAATAACACAATTTATCGACACAAATCGCATCGTCATGATTAAGTAGTTCTAGGGCTTAGTTTAGTACCACAAAGAGGCTACACTCTAATACTTCTATAGTTTATGGAGTTTCATTTAACATTTCAGCCACTTCTAAAAGCTCTTTTTGATAGAATGAAGGTTTTTTTGAAGCATTGATATCACAGCGACTATTTACTAGTAGTATCTTTAGTGTAGAATAAAAGTTGAGATTAAAGTAATCCAATTACTTTAACATGACCTTTGTTTGGCACACAAGCAAGCGATTGTTCTTTTAAAATACAATAGATTTCTATTTTCTATTTTAATAGACACTCACATTAATTGGTTAGGAAATAGGAGGACAAGGTTTCGTTGATGAAACTTTGTCCTCTTTTTATTATATCAAAACTCCAATTAAAAAACACCAATTTGTCAATCAATAAAAACGATAAAACGAATCGTTTACCGCGCTATCAAAATCAATCTATCTAGACTGCCCCAATTAAAAATCTCCTCTTACAAACTTAACATTGTGAGGATGTCCCACATTTCAAATTGAGAATATCCGGAGAAAACAATAAAAGGCGAGATAGATCAACACAAACCGCCTTAGAAAACACAGTAATAAGACTCTACACATCTAACACCTAAGCTCATTCAACAATCGATACAACTGCTTTAAAGAAAGAGAAAAGCGCCTCAACGAACCCAAGCTAAAATACCATGGATAAAAAGTTTGTCGAACAAGCAATAAAAAAATAAGTCCAAATGACTAAGTCGAAATGATTTTACCTCGTACCCCTCATTTAAGATTTTTAGCCAAGAAATCAAGAGTAAATTTATCTCAATGACACTACAAGAAATTATGATACAATAAGTCAAAGATACAAATACAGCAAAAACATAAAAAGATTTAAATAAAAAATCAGACTTATAAAAGTCATGCTTATAAAAGAAAACAAAAAAAGTATATAGAGCAAACTATTTAGCCATTAAACTAAATAAAAAAGAG
>DKPL01000082.1:0-162 GCA_002471185.1 Bacteroides sp. UBA7335 | reverse complement strand
AGAGAAAACACAAAGATAGACTTAGCTACAACAATAAGTTAAAATATAGAGTTGAAAAGCTCAATACCCAAAAACAAAAAAGTAAAACAACATGATTAGTTCATATTAAGTAGTTTAATCGGTTTTTACAAAAACAATCAAGAGAATCATTGCATATCAATA
>DKPL01000045.1 GCA_002471185.1 Bacteroides sp. UBA7335 | reverse complement strand
ACGTACATCAGATAAAATTTGATGGTTTACCATTGAGTTTTCGATATTTCCTTCGGATAAGACTGCATTATTCAGAATATTAATTTCAGACTCATCGCACGAAATAACATTCTCGTTCTTATCTTGTCGATAAGAGTCAATAATTAAATTGTGTGCGATACGGCGAATCCAAGCCGAGAACTTTCCGCTATCACTATATCTACCTTGACGAATGGTAACGATTGCTTTCATAAAAGTCTCTTGAAAGATATCTTCCGCCATCTCAGAATTGCGAACAATATAGTAAATATATGAATACAGTTTGTCTTTGTACCGATTAAGAAGTACATTAAATGCCCTATTCTCTCCATTAGCATAGAGAGCCACCAACGCTTCGTCGGTTTTACTTTTCCATGATTCCATTACGTGTTGTCTTTGTTATTTTAGCGTAATGTGTTCTATAGGCATTTATCGGTTTAGAGTTAATATAGCGCAAAGAAAAAAAATCTTATTGAAAAAAGCAAGTAAGAGACAATAAATCTTCTATTTGTTACGATACGAAAAGTATTTAAAAGGCAAAAAGTTATCAATGAAGAGATTAGTTATTACTAAAAACGCTGCGCAATAGAAATTGAGCAGCGTTTTATTATTATTAGTTAGCGAATTGATAACCTCGAAGCAATTCATCTGTTTTGAGTCTTTTCTTACCGGGCAATTGCAGTGATAAGACATTGATGTATCCATCAGAAGTTGCAATCTTAAGGTATTTTTTACCATCGGTTATTAAAGTTCCAGGCGATAATTGATGCACCTCTTCTTCTTTCTCACCTTCAAAGATTTTAGCTACTACCACCTCTCCATTGCTATTTTTCAACTCACACCATGCAGCAGGATAAGGAGAAAGTCCTCTAATAAAGTCATAAACCTTTTTAGTTGGCTGTGACCAATCGATGCGACAAGTTTCTTTAAATATTTTAGGAGCAGGTTTTAGCTCCCCCCCTACTGCCATATCTTCTTGTGGAATAGCCTTTACTGTTCCCGCCAAAATGGCGTCAACCGTTTCAACTACTAGCTTTCCACCTAGTTTCATAAGCTTATCATGCACTACACCAACATTATCAGTATCGGCAATAGCAACCCGTTCTTGTTGAATCACCTTTCCTGTATCAATTTCGTGTTGCAAAAAGAAGGTCGTAATTCCTGTTTCAGTATCACCATTAATCACTGCCCAGTTGATAGGAGCAGCCCCTCTATATTGAGGAAGCAAAGAGGCATGAAGGTTGAAAGTCCCCAAACGTGGCATATTCCAAACAGCCTCGGGCAACATGCGAAAAGCAACAACAATCTGCAAATCAGCATTCAAGGCACTTAGTTCCGCTAGAAAAGTCTCATCTTTCAATTTCTCGGGCTGCAACAATGTCAACCCTTGCTCTAGCGCATATTGCTTCACTGGCGAATATTGAACTTTATGCCCTCTCCCCGCAGGTTTGTCGGGCATTGTAATCACCCCAACCACATTATATCCCCCCTCAACTAAGCAGCGCAATGCTTCAACTGCAAAATCGGGCGTACCCATATATACTATCTTTAAATCTTCTTTCTTCATTATTATTAATCTTCTGAGAAGTGAACTAACACTTGTCGGTATGAATTAAATATTTTCGATTTAGACACAAAGCCTAAGTATTTCCCTTCTTCGTCAACAACAGGCAAATTCCAAGCTTGCGTTTCATCAAAAATACGCATAACCTTCTCCATGCTGTCAGTATCATACAGTTTAGCAGGAACAGATGTCATCAGTTTATTAACTGTAAAACGATGATAAAGTTCCTGACGAAACATAATATTTCGGATATCATCAAGAATAACAACACCCAACAAGACTCCACGCTGATCGGTTACGGGAAAAATATTACGATGAGCCGATGATATAGCCTTTACCAATTCCCCCAAATCCATATCGGGATGAACCACCACAAAGTCGCGTTCAACGATATTCTCCATCGACATTAAAGTAAGTATCGAACGATCTTTGTTATGTGTAAGTAGTTGTCCTTTTTTAGCAAGACGCATGGAGTAGATACTATGAGGTTCAAAAGCGATAATAGTAAGATATGCACTAACCGAGACAATCATCAGAGGCAAAAACAAGTCATACCCACCGGTAAGCTCAGCAATTAGGAAAACTCCTGTTAATGGAGCATGCATCACACCACTCATCACACCCGCCATTCCCATCAAAGCAAAATTCTTTTCGGGTAGAAGGGCAAAAAGCCCCAAATCATTGCTAAAATGCGAAAAGATAAATCCTGAAATACAGCCTAGATAAAGCGAAGGTGCAAATAATCCACCACAACCTCCACCACCATTGGTGGCACTAGTTGCAAAAACTTTCAACAGTACAATAAGAGTAAGGTAAACCAACAGTAAATTACCATAACCATAAAATAGAGAGTTATTCATCACTGTATCCCATTCGTTATTGTTTGCTCCATTGAGTAGCAACTCGATAGTATCATATCCTTCACCATAAAGAGGCGGAAAAAGGAAAATTAAGACACTCAACATGATACCGCCCAAAATCAGCTTTTTATAGGGTTTATTCAGTTTTCCAAATACACCTTCGATAGAATTAATTGCCCGAGTAAAATAAAGCGAAACTAAACCGCAAAGTATTCCCAACAGAATAACATAAGGCACACGTTCCATCTCGAAAGCTTGATCGAGGTGAAACTTAAACATGGCCTCTGTTCCGGTCATTATATAAGATATGGTTGCTGCAGTAACTGCCGATATAAGCAAAGGAAGCAAAGAAGACATGGTAAGATCGAGCATTAATACTTCGAGGGTAAAGACCAAACCTGCTATGGGAGCCTTAAAGATACCACCAATTGCACCAGCTGCTCCACATCCAACAAGCAACATCAACGTGCGATGTTCCATTTTGAATAGACTACCTAAATTTGAGCCAATGGCCGAACCTGTTAGTACAATTGGAGCCTCTGCTCCTACCGATCCACCAAAGCCAATGGTTATAGCACTACCAATAGTAGACGACCACATATTATGGCGCTTTATCCGCCCTTGTCTACGAGATATAGCATATAATATTTTTGTAACCCCATGACTTATATCATCTTTCACAATGTAACGAACAAAAAGACTACATAGGAAAATACCGATAACAGGATAAACTAAATAAAGGTAGTTGGCACCGGTAATATTAAAATTATCAGTCAAGAAATCCTTAACAGTGTGAATAAAAAACTTCAGAATAAGAGCAGCAAAAGCTGTAAACACTCCTACCATGAAGCTAAGTATCAATATAAACTGCTTCTCCTTAATATTATTTTCGCGCCAGCGAATAAAGCGTTGTAGCAGCGAAGGTTGTTCTTCTATCATATAATATAATTGTGTATAGTGTGATTTTTATTTATGGACGAATAATCTTAATAACCCCTCCTCTACCAATTTTCATAATACTCGATGGTTTGGGGCGATTCAAATCATCTTGACGATAACCCACAATATAGTCAACTTTAGACTTTATCTCTTCGCTAATTTCATCAAAACAAGCAGCTCCCGGTGCACCACTAATGTTAGCCGATGTGGAGACTATTGCCTTGCGAAATTGCTGGCATAAACGATGCGAAAAAGATTCATTTGTTATTCTGATACCAACACTACCATCAGTCGATATTAAGTTAGGAGCAAGATTACGCGCCCCATCATAAATAATCGTCAAGGGTTTATCAGTCACTTCAATTAAATCCCAAGCAATATCGGGTACCTCATCAACATAAAAATCAACTTTTACGGCAGAGTCAACCAAAACCAACATCGCCTTACTATCCTCACGTTGCTTAATTTCATAAACTTTGCGTACCGCATCCTCATTAGTAGCATCACATCCTATTCCCCAAACAGTATCTGTGGGGTAAAGAATTACTCCACCCTCTTGCATCACTTTGCAAGCATTTTTTATATCTTCAATAAATTCTTGATTCATATTTGATGATTTTGATTTGCAAAATTACTACATTTGCCTCGTAATCACAAAGTTTAAGAGAAAACAAAATGGAAGAAACCACATTTCGCCACACATTACCTATCCAACTACGATTCAATGATGTAGATAAATTCGGCCACGTTAACAATACTGTATATTTTTCTTTTTACGATTTGGGCAAAACGGAGTATTTTGCCTCTGTATGCCCAGGAGTAAACTGGGAAAAAGAGGGAATTGTAGTCGTGCATATCGAAGCAAACTTCGTTTCACAGATTTTCGGGTCTGACCAAGTTGCTGTGCAAACAGCAGTTACTAAAATCGGTACTACTAGTTTTCACCTCACACAGCGGGTTATTGATATCAAAACCGAAGAGGTGAAATGTATTTGCACTTCAATTATGGTGCTCTATGATTTAGAAAATCATGTATCTAAACCTTTAAGTCAAGATTGGATTAGTGCGATATGCAGTTATGAAGGCAAAGAACTTAGAAAAGAAAAAAAGTAAACGATAAATTTATGTATCAATTATTATAGAGTTCCTATACTCATTCTACACCAATGAGTATAAGAACTCTTTTTATTTATTCTCCTCTGCAAACAAGCACATCAAATATTATTATCCCATTACTCCGCAACTTAAAAACTCAACCAACCACTTCTTAAGTAACAAACCACATATAATAATATATTTTATTAACCATCAAAACCATCTCACAAGCCTCAAAAAATGGTTATTTTTCACAAATCAATAAAATAAAAGCTATTTTTTAACAATATAGAAATACAAGAAGTAATAATACACATCCTATTAAGCAACGCAAAATAAAGCAAATAGTCAATAAGCACCATTTTTATAATCAACAATAACCAATAATTGCCCTTATTTACTAATTAATTTTACTATATTTGCCACAATTCAGAAATAACAACAGAGCATATGAATCAGCGATTAATGAAAGAAATTGAATCAGGGTCAAAAAATGCGTTAACCAAAAAGCGCATCATCAACTATTACATTTATAACGGTAGTTCTACAATCCCTGATTTATCTAAAGAGTTCGATTTGAGTGTACCAACCGTAACTAAGTTAATCAGTGAAATGTATGATGAAGGCTACATTAACGATTATGGCAAATTAGAAACAAGCGGTGGACGTCATCCTAATTTATATGGTCTAAATCCCGAATCGGGATATTTTATAGGTGTAGATATTAAGCGATTTACCATCAATATTGGCATCATCAATTTTAAAGGAGATATGATGGAGCTTAAGATGGATATCCCATTGGAGTTCGAAAACACAAAAGAATATTTAAATACGCTTTGCAAACAGGTATTGAAGTTTATCGACAACCTGACACTTGACAAAAGCAAAATATTAAATATCAGCTTCAACATTTCGGGACGAGTTGATCCTGAAAGCGGTTATAGCTTTAGCCAATTTAACTTTGAGGAGCGACCTCTGACCGAAATTCTTTCTGAGAGATTAGGCTATAATGTAAGTATTGATAATGATACACGCGCAATGGCCTATGGGGAGTATATGCAGGGGTGCGTAAAAAACGAAAAAGACATCCTTTTCATAAACGTAAGTTGGGGTTTAGCTGTAGGTATCATTATCGATGGTAAACTTTACAAGGGTAAATCTGGTTTCGCAGGAGAGTTTGGACACTTTAGTGTATATGACAACGAAATCATCTGCCATTGTGGGAAAAAGGGATGCTTGGAGACTGAGGCTTCGGGCATGGCTCTACATCGTACACTAATTTCGAGAATAAACAATGGAGAAAATTCAATTTTATCCATGAACCATAAAGACATTGAAAAGATTACCTTGATGGATATCATTAATGCTATCAATAAAGAGGATATTCTTTGCATTGAGATATTAGAGGAGTTAGGGAATAAATTGGGTAAGCAGATTGCCAGCCTGATCAATTTATTCAATCCCGAATTGGTTATTATTGGTGGAACGCTGTCGCTAACCGAAGACTACATTACGCAGCCTATCAAAAGTGCAGTACGAAAATACTCGCTGAACTTAGTTAATAAAGATACGGTAATATTGACCTCAAAACTTAAAAACAAGGCTGGTGTAGTAGGTGCTTGTATGCTTGCACGAAGTAAAATGTTCGAAGAGTAGCAATTGCTATCTAGCGGACAAAGGATTGATTCAACTTACACCTTTTACTCAACACCCCTTTGATGTGATAAACTAAACATCAAAGGGGTGTTGCTATTTCTAGACTAAAAAAAAGAGAGACAAAACAAAAGCAAATTGCGTATTGTTTTAGTTAGAAATAAAAGTAAGTATGATGGCACGAAAAAAAGTTAGAAAGTATATATGGATGACAATGTTATTATTGGTCATCACGTTACTTGCTATCAACTTTTTTCGCACTCATTGGTTAGAGCACTACTTAGCCAATAAATTGATAGAAAGAACCGCTGTCGAAAGCGATGGTTTTTATCAACTTTCCTATAAAAAATTATCCATCAGCTTTTTAAATGGTGAGTTAAAGATAGAAGGGGTTAAATTAGCTCCCGATTCAACAGTGTTTAACGAGTGGCAACAAAAGGACAGTTTACCCAATACATACATGAACTTATCGATTGATTTAATTCACTTTAAGGGATTGAACTTGACTTGGCGACATAACTTCAAAAAGTTACACTTTAAGTCGTTCAAGATTAAATCGCCTGATATCAAAATTTATCAGACTAACGACTTGGCACAACCTGATAAGAAAAAGAGGCATGCGCCCACTAAAAACATCTATCAGATGGTTTCAAACTACATCACTGACTTAGGAGTAGGAGAACTAAATTTGGATAATGCAAGTATTCTATTTACAGCATATACTTCGCAAACTCCCATCGTTTACGCCATTCAAAATGTTAGTTTTGATGCCTATGGTTTTTTAATGAACGAAGAGAGCTATGAGAATGGCAAACTTTTATTTTGCGACAACTTTAAGTTCACTACCAATCAGCCTCAACAGCTCATTACCAACAACGATTTCTCGCTCAACACCGATAGCATCAGCCTCAACACCAACGATTCGACGGTGTTTATATCCAATATCACGCTAATCTCTAATCGAAAGAATCCGGGATATCCAGAGAATAGCATCGATGCTTCAATACAAGCGGTATCGATTAATGGCATCGACTTTGAGCGACAGAATGCCATAAATGCTCTAGGTATTGGCTCATTCAATATAGTATCACCGCGAATTGATATTTCACATATTCTAGAACTTCACACCAACAAATCAGGGGGAACTTACATTACTCGCAACAAAAACATATTTGCTTCACCACTCAGTGTATATGATATTATTTCTCCTATCTTTTATAGGTTCACCATCAACGAAATCGGCATCGACAATGGTTCTATGAAGTACAACCTTTATAGCAGCAAGGGAGAAGATAGCTTTAACATTGATAAACTTAACTTTAAAGCCTATCAGTTATTGGTTGATTCGGTAACAGCAACCCAGAGCGACAACGAGTACGATTTCTTGCAAGGGTTTGAACTAAGCATTGAAGATGTTAGTGGTGCAATGAGAAGTAATAATCATTTTATTGGCATCAAGCAACTTAGTTTTAATTCAGACAAAGGCGACTTAGCGATAAACAAGGCCTCGATAAAACCAATGGAGGTATCGAAACACAAAGACCGATTGACTGCAACAATTGATGAGGTATTAATTAGCGGATTGAACTATAAAGAGGGGATAGAGGCCAATACATTTATAGTAAATCAACCTCGGTTGAAGTACATCATTGCCGAACAGTCTTGCAAAGCAAAAGATAAAGATACAACTGCTAAAAGCAGAAAGAAAAAAGGTACTTTCTTTAATCCTTACTTAACCCACTTATCGCTTAATGATTTTCAGATTATGGGTGCTTCGATAGTTGTAACAGACATTTGCAAGCCCAAAGAGATAGACTATCAGTTGAACGATTTTAACTTCTACGCTACTCGCTTGCTGCTAAAACAAAGTGTCAAAGATACGAGCAACTACTCGTTTAGCTATGGCAAGATGGGATTCACGTTCAAATCGTTCAATAACTACTTACCAGGCAATGCTTATCGTGTATCCATAGCCGAGGGCGATTACTCTACCGCTACTCAAAAACTTAATTTAGAAGACATCTTATTGATGCCTCAAGATACACTGTTTGCAAGGAGTAAATCGTGCATTTACGTTGCTTCGCCTTCGCTTACCATTAGTGGATTGAACTATCAAGAGGTGAAGCAACAGCCGGAATTGGCATTTGAGCGCTTGCTGCTATCTACTCCCAAGGTGGCCTTAAAAGAGAAAAGTGGCAGTCGATACGATTGTAGTTTAAGTAGTTTTTCGATAGATTCGCTCTTTTGGGATAAAGAAACATTCCATTTGGGTGCTATCACCTTATCCTCGCCTCGCGTTAACCTGTTCTTAAAATCCAACAAGAAGGCAGTAAAAAAAGAGAAGCATCCGTTTGAAGGCATGCCACACTTCGTACTACCCGATACACTATACCACACCCTGGCAAAAGTTTCGGACCACATAGTACTAAACAAGTTTGCACTGACAGATGCATTAGCAAACCTCACACTCGAAAAAAACGATACTACGTTTTCGTACAAGCTCGACACCACAAGCTTTGCGCTTCAAGAGGTATCGATTGATACCAAAGCGCAATCCTTCGATTGGGGCAAACCCTATTTTTCGACTTGCAACATTACTTATCCCATGGATCATGGGTTGTTCAACTTGGGCATAAAGCGAGTAGAATTATTGAATGATAGTCTTTCTATCAATGGGGTGAGTTATACATCGCCTTATTCGATGATGGATTTTTCTTACATCGACCCACGTCACAAGAGTTGGTATGATGTTACCATCAACCAGATATCACTAAGTGGCATAAACTATGGGATGTTGTTCGCTGAAAATAGAGTTCAACTTCAAAGCATGGATTTAAGCGATATCACGCTACAGAACTTTGTCAATCAAAAAACAAAGTTACCCCGTCACAAATGGTTCCCGATGATTTACTCGTATCTTCAGAAAGCCCCTTTGGCCATTGATATACCAGTAGTAAATGTAAACAATTTCAGTGTGATATACCAAGAATTATCGCGCAAAGGCAGCGTACCCGGCAAGTTAACCCTAGATGACATGTGTGGCACCATCAGCAATTTGACCAATATTCCATCGACTACCCATCCGTACATCATTGCCAACCTGAGAGGCAAGTTATTGGGTAAGGGGTTGTTTGATATTAAATGGGAGGTTCCGGTAGATTCGCTCAACGACCACTTTGTGCTGACTGCCAATATGGGTGAGTTTGATTTGCGAGAGATGAACCAACTAGTGACTCCTTTGGCACCTATTGAGATCAAGAGCGGACATCTCAAGCAGATGACTTTCAGGGCAGAGGCATCGTCGATAAGCGCTAAGTCGGATATGCTATTGCAGTATGATAGTTTGTATGCCGAAATAGCCAACTACAAAGATGGCGAAATTGTAGAGCATCCTTTTGTTTCGTCTATAGCCAACCGCATCATTCAGCACAAGAATGAAAACAGACACGCCATCACCGAAATTAAGCGAAACGCTTATCACCCTACATTCAACTACATCTGGCAGATTATGGAGCCCGCACTTGTTGAGTCGGTAGGCATCTCCGAGAAAGAGCAAGAGAAGGCAGTTCATGTCATCGGTTTCTTCGACCGTATACGCAACTTCTTATTCCCCAAGCGTCGTAAGGCGCAACTCATCTATCCCGAGTTGATTTTACCTCAAGAGCAAAAGTAGAAAGCACAGTCAGCCTACCTTTACAAACAAACGGGCAAACCCTGTTTTAATTAGTTTCAAAGGATTGAAACTATAGTTCCGAGGACTTGAAACTATAGTTCCAAAGGGGTGAAACGAACTCGGAACACCTTGTTTTATGCTTTCACTAAAAATAATTATTTTAACCCACATAGCGCTAATAAATTCTGAGAAAAAGATAGGTAGCTAACTGTTTTTTCGTACTTTTACAACTTGTTGCCAAAATAGACTTTTTGCAACACTATAAGACAGAAAAAAGAAAAAATAATATATAAAATGAATCACAAATGGAATTATGCACCTACAACACCCGAACAAGCTGAAACAAGCAAACTGCTGGCTCAGGAACTAGGAATAAGTCCAATCCTAGGACGTCTGCTGATGCAACGAGGAATAACTAAAGCACTGGATGCCAAAAAGTTCTTTCGTCCGCATCTTCCTGATTTGCACGATCCGTTCCTGATGAAGGATATGGATATAGCGATAGAACGCTTAAATAGGGCAATGGGTAAAAAGGAACGCATTTTAATTTATGGAGACTATGACGTAGATGGCACTACCGCAGTGACGTTGGTTTACAAGTTTATCCAACAGTTTTACTCGAATATTGATTACTACATCCCCGACCGTTACAACGAAGGGTATGGCGTATCTGTTCAAGGAGTAGACTTTGCAGCCGAAAGTGGTGTGACACTAATCATTGTGTTAGACTGTGGCATTAAAGCGGTTGACGAAATAGCGTATGCCAAAGAAAAAGGGATCGATTTTATCATTTGCGACCATCATGTGCCCGATGATATATTGCCTCCGGCAGTAGCTATACTCAATGCCAAACGGCTCGACAATACCTACCCATACACTCACTTATCGGGCTGTGGTGTAGGATTCAAGTTTATGCAGGCTTTTGCCATGAGCAACAGTATTGAGTTTCATCACCTCATCCCCCTACTCGATTTGGTTGCAGTTAGTATTGCTTCGGACATTGTGCCTATCATGGGCGAAAACCGCATACTGGCTTATCACGGGCTGAAGCAGATAAACAGCAACCCTAGCATCGGAATGAAAGCCATTATCGACGTTTGCGGACTGGCCGAAAAGGAGATTACAATGAGCGATATTGTATTCAAAATAGGACCACGTATCAATGCTTCGGGACGTATTCAAAACGGTAAAGAGGCGGTAGATTTACTTACCGAGAAAGACCTATCGGCAGCGCTAGAAAAAGCCAATCAAATCAATCAGTACAACGAGACACGCAAAGATCTCGATAAAAACATGACCGAAGAGGCCAACTTAATTGTGAACAACCTAGAGGGATTGGCAGACCAACGCTCTATTGTGCTTTACAACGAAGAGTGGCACAAAGGGGTAATTGGCATTGTGGCTTCTCGCCTAACCGAAATCTATTATCGTCCGGCTGTGGTGCTGACTCGCACCGACGACATGGCTACCGGATCGGCTCGTTCGGTTTCGGGATTTGATGTGTACAAGGCTATTGAGCACTGCCGCGACTTGCTCGAGAACTTTGGTGGACATACTTATGCTGCCGGATTGTCGATGAAAGCGGAAAATGTGCCGGCTTTTAGAGAACGTTTCGAAGAGTATGTTTCGCAAAACATCTTGCCCGAGCAAACTAGTTCGGTGATTGATATTGATGCTGAAATCGACTTTAAAGACATCACATCTAAGTTCTGCAACGACCTGAAGCGCTTTAACCCTTTCGGACCGGACAACTTGAAACCGATATTCTGCACACACCATGTGTACGATTATGGCACAAGTAAAGTAGTGGGAAGAGACCAAGAACACATCAAATTGGAGTTGGTGGACAACAAATCAAACAATGTGATGAATGGCATCGCCTTTGGGCAAAGCTCGCACGTGCGCTACATCAAAACCAAGCGCTCGTTCGACATCTGCTATACGATAGAAGAAAACACGCACAAGCGTGGCGAAATACAATTACAAATCGAAGACATTAAGCCGATTGAATGAGCTATCACGAGATACTCAAGCAGTATTGGGGGTATGATAAATTCCGCGGAATACAGGAAGAAATCATAGAAAGTATAGGAGCGGGAAAGGACACCCTGGGATTGATGCCCACAGGGGGTGGAAAGTCAATTACCTTTCAGGTTCCCGCATTGGCACAAGAGGGGTTATGCATTGTCATAACTCCTCTCATCGCTTTGATGAAAGACCAAGTGAGAAACTTGCGCGATCGGGGCATCAAAGCGATTGCCATCTACTCGGGCATGAGCCGACAAGAGATACTCATCGCTCTCGAAAATTGCATCTTTGGTAATTACAAGTTTCTATACATATCGCCCGAACGCCTCAACACCGAAATTTTTCTTACTAAACTTTCGTCGATGAAGGTGAACATGATCACCATCGACGAAAGTCACTGTATATCGCAATGGGGATACGATTTTCGGCCGGCTTACCTCAACATTGCCGAAATTAGAAAGCACTTGCCCGGAGTACCGGTTTTGGCACTAACGGCAACTGCCACCCCCGAGGTTGTTACCGACATTCAAAAGCGACTGGAGTTTACGCAAGAGAATGTATTTCGGATGAGCTTTGAGCGCAACAACTTAGCCTATATCGTCAGACCAACCGATAGCAAACTAGAGGAGATGGTGCACATCTTGCAACGCATGTCGGGGAGCGCTATTGTGTATGTGCGAAGCAGACGAAAAGCCAAAGAGATCACTGAGCATTTGGTAAAAGAGGGAATAACAGCCAACTTCTATCATGCCGGGTTGGATAATGCGGTGAAAGACCTCAGGCAAAAACAATGGCAAGAGGATGCTTGTCGGGTGATGGTAGCTACCAATGCATTCGGCATGGGAATAGACAAACCTGATGTACGTGTAGTGATACACATTGATTTGCCCGATTCGATCGAGGCTTATTTTCAAGAAGCAGGACGAGCAGGACGCGATGGTAACAAAGCGTATGCAGTGATTCTATACTCAAAAGGCGACAAAACAACGCTACACAAACGCATCCCCGATACGTTTCCGGATAAGGAGTATATCAAACAAGTGTACGAACATGTGCAGTACTATTACCAAATGGCAATGGGCGATGGGTTGGGATGCATCAAGGTGTTTAACTTAGAAGAGTTTTGCAGAACCTTTAAGCACTTTCCTGTACAAGCCCACAATGCACTAAAACTGCTTACTCAAGCGGGGTATTTGGAATATACCGATGAGCAAGACAATGCTTCGCGCATCTTATTTTTGCTCCGACGAGATGAGCTTTATCGCCTGCGCGAAGAAAGCAAAGAGGTAGAAGCACTGATTCAAACCATTCTTCGTTCGTACACGGGTTTGTTTACCGAATATACATTTATCAGCGAAGCGGCCATGAGTGTACGTACCGGACTTACGCGCCAGCAGATTTACAACGCTTTGGTATCGCTATCAAAACGACGAATCATCGACTATATACCGCAAAGAAAGACGCCCTACATCATTTATACACGTGAACGAATGGAGCAAAACCGCATCAACATTCCACGAAGTGTATATGAGGAACGAAAGGAACGCTACGAAACTCGCATTGAGGCAATGATAGAGTATGCTACTGCTGAAAATGCTTGTCGAAGCCGAATGTTGTTACACTACTTTGGCGAGAAGAATGAACACGACTGTGGTCAATGCGATATATGTATCGATAAAAAACGAAAAGCTGCTATAAAGCCAAATGATTTGAGCACAATTAAAGAAGATATCATAAGACTGCTCAGCGAGCAAGCATTGACCTCGACCGACATTATGCAAAAACTCAATCGTGAAAAAGAGGAGGTGGCAACGGTGCTACAATATATGTCCAACGAAGAACTAGTACAGATAAAAGATGGCTTTTATAGCCTCAACGCATCTTAGAATCACACATTTTATTTACTTTTGTAAGATAACAATGATTAGTCAACTTATTAATAAATCCAGATATGGCAAATTTCCTTAAAGCGTTGTTCGGCTCAAACAACACCGAAAACGAAAAGCAAAAATCAAATCAAAAGAACTTCGAGATATTTAAATATGACGGCATACGAGCACAGCGAATGGGACGTACAGACTATGCCATAAAGTGCTTTAACGAAGCGCTTCAGATAGAGGAGGATTTTGAAACAATGGGTTACTTGTGCGAACTATATATGAATACCCACGATATGAAAGCGGCACACGATATGCTAAAACGCATGATTGAGAAGGATCCACACTTTATCAATACATACTTCAGCTTGGCTCATGTATGCTTTATGCTAAACAACTATGCCGAGATGGAGCAAGTGGCACAAAAAGCGGTAGAGCTGGCTCCTGATAATGCAACGGCATATTACTTCTTAGGCAGAGCTTTGCACGAACAACACAACGACCTAATGGCTATCGGGCATTTAACCAAAGCCATCGTGCTAAACGCTGACTACATTGAAGCTCGACTGCTACGTGCCGAAGTTTTGTTGGATATGAACCAACTAAAAGAAGCAGCAGAAGATTTGACTGCCATACTTACCCATCAACCCGATGACGAAGCGGCACTTTTACTACAAGGCAAACTCTGCGAAGCCGAGGGGAATGCTGAAGAAGCAGAGTCTAACTACAGACAGATTATTGAATTGAACCCTTTCAACGAACAAGCATTTTTGTATCTAGGGGAACTATTCATTAAGCAAGAAAAAGCAACTGAAGCCATCGAGTTGTTAGACGAAGCTATCGAGTTAAATGCAAACTTCGCCAAAGCTTATCAAGAGCGCGGACGTGCCAAACTGATGAATGGCGACAAAGAGGGCTCAATAGCCGATATGCAAAAAGCTTTAGAACTCAATCCCAAAGAGGAAGAGAAGCTAAATGGCACCTTCAATAACCAAGCAAACGAAGGAGCTAAAGACATTTGGCAAATATAAAAAAAGGTATTTTTCTGTATTTATGATAGAAATTAAAGCCAAATCAATAAAAAATGTCTTATTTTGCTTGCATCTAAAAGAAAAGTATTACTTTTGCCACATAATTAAAAGCGAAAGCACTATAGCATGAACTTGTTTTCTTATACATATTACTTCTTTTTTTACTTTTACTTTAGCAACAAAGTAGAGCGGGAGTTTGTATGTATCAAGTGACAATGATGCTTAAGAACTGAAAAGGAAAAGCAAATCATATAAATCCCGCTCCATATGTATGGACGCGGGATTTTTTTATATCATTAAGCTAGTATGAAAAAAATAGCCATTCAGGGAACACGTGGTTCCTATCATGACATTGCAGCGCACAAATTCTTCAAGAACGAAGAGATAGAACTTCTTTGTTGTGCAACGTTCGAAGATGTATTCAAAGCCATCCGCCAAGATAGTCAAACCATTGGTATGCTGGCCATCGAAAACACTATCGCAGGGAGTTTGCTGCAAAATCATGAACTGCTACGTCAAAGTGGCGCTCAAATCTTGGGAGAGTACAAGCTACGCATATCGCATTGCTTTGTGTGCTTGCCCGAAGAAGACTGGGCGGATATCATCGAGGTAAATTCACACCCCATCGCATTGATGCAATGCAGAGAGTTTCTGCAACAACATCCTACAATAAAGGTGGTAGAATGCGAAGATACAGCACAGAGCGCTGAAAACATAAAGCTCAACAACCTAAAGGGACATGCAGCAATTTGTTCGAAGACAGCAGCCGAATATTATGGTATGAAAATCTTGAAAGAAGGAGTTGAAACAAACAAGCATAACTTTACTCGCTTTCTTGTGGTTGCAGATCCATGGCAGATAGACGAACTGCGTCGAGAGCATCTCAACAACAATACTGACAAAGCAAATATTGTTTTCACTTTGCCTCATACCGAAGGCAGCCTTTCTCAAGTTCTTTCTATTCTTTCGTTTTACAAAATCAACCTAACAAAGATTCAATCTTTGCCCATCATCGGTCGCGAGTGGGAATATCAGTTTTATGTTGATGTTACATTCGATGATTACTTGAGATATAAACAGGCGATTGCAGCAATCACTCCACTAACTAAAGAACTAAAAATACTTGGCGAATATGCAGCAGGAAAATCAAACATATAACATCACTCCGGCCAACAGATTGCAGGGAGTAAGCGAATACTACTTCTCGAAAAAATTGAAAGAGGTAGCACAAATGAATGCCGAAGGAAAAGATGTCATTAGTCTTGGTATCGGGAGTCCCGATATGCCTCCTTCGGAAGATACCATCAATGTGCTTTGTCAAGAGGCACGCAACCCCAACGGACACGGTTATCAACCCTACGTTGGAATACCTGAACTTCGACAAGCTTTTGCCAATTGGTACAATCAATGGTATCATGTCGACCTCAATCCGCAGAGTGAAATTCAACCACTGATTGGTTCGAAAGAGGGAATTTTGCATGTGACACTTGCATTTGTAAACCCAGGTGAACAAGTACTGGTGCCTAATCCGGGCTATCCTACTTATACATCGCTAAGCAACTTGCTAGGTGCTGAAGTGATAAACTATGATTTGCAAGAGGAAAACAACTGGCAACCAAACTTTGACCAGTTGGAACAAATGGACCTCAGTCGCGTTAAACTGATGTGGACTAACTATCCTAATATGCCTACAGGGGCAAATGCTTCAATGGAACTTTATCAAAAACTTGTTGATTTCGCTCGCAAGCACAACATTGTTATTGTTAATGATAACCCTTATAGTTTTATTCTGAACGATAATCCTATCAGTATTTTAAGCATAGAGGGTGCCAAAGAGTGCTGTATAGAGTTTAACTCTATGAGCAAAAGTCACAATATGCCGGGATGGCGTATCGGTATGCTGGCCTCAAATGCACAATTCGTTCAGTGGATATTAAAGGTAAAAAGCAACATCGACAGTGGTATGTATAGAGCTATGCAACTAGCTGCTGCAACGGCACTAAGTGCAGATGAGAGTTGGTATGCCTGCAATAATGCTAATTATGGCAAACGTCGCCAATTGGCAGGCGAGATTATGGACACCTTGGGATGTACCTACGATAACAATCAGGTAGGAATGTTTCTTTGGGGAAAAATACCTGCTTCGTGTAAAGATGTAGAACAACTCACAGAGAAGATATTGCATGAGGCACGTGTGTTCATTACTCCGGGATTTATCTTTGGCAGCAATGGGGCAAGATATATCCGTATATCACTTTGCTGCAAAGACGAAAAGCTTGCGGAAGCTTTAGAGAGAATAAAAAAAATCATGTAATAAGATAGAATATAATAAGATAAAATATAAAGATATGGAACTCGATTCAACTTTATTTCCAGGGTTAGAACCCAAAAGACCAATGGTCATAGCCGGCCCTTGTAGTGCCGAAACAGAAGAACAAGTGATGACAACTGCACGCGATCTTGCAGGCAAAGGCATCAAAATATTTCGTGCGGGTATATGGAAGCCACGTACCAAACCAGGAGGTTTCGAGGGGGTTGGTGTTGATGGATTGACATGGCTCAAAGAAGTTAAAAAAGAGACAGGGATGTATGTTTCGACCGAAGTAGCTACAGCAAAACATGTGTACGAATGTTTAAAGGCTGGCATCGATATGCTTTGGGTAGGCGCACGTACCACAGCCAATCCTTTTGCAGTACAAGAGATTGCGGATGCTTTGAAAGGAGTTGATATACCCGTTTTGGTTAAAAACCCGGTTAACCCTGATTTAGAATTATGGATTGGTGCATTAGAACGCATCAACAATGCAGGCTTGAAGCGTTTAGGTGCTATTCACCGTGGATTTAGTAGTTACGACAAGAAGTTGTACCGCAATCTTCCACAATGGCACATTCCTATTGAGTTGCGCCGCAGACTACCAGAACTTCCTATCTTCTGTGATCCAAGTCACATCGGTGGCAAGCGTGAGCTGATTGCTTCACTTTGTCAACAAGCTATGGACTTAAACTTTGATGGATTAATTGTTGAAAGCCACTGTAATCCCGACTGTGCCTGGAGTGATGCCTCGCAACAAATCACTCCTGAGGTTTTAGACTATATCCTTAACCTTCTTGTGATTCGTCAAGAAACTCAAACAACCGAGAACTTAGGTCAACTTCGTAAACAGATCGACGAATGCGACGACAACATTATTCAAGAGCTAGCAAAACGCATGCGTGTGGCTCGCGAAATTGGTATGTATAAGAAAGAGCATAATATCACCGTATTGCAATCGGGCCGCTACAATGAAATCTTAGAGAAGCGTGGCGAACAAGCTAAACAGTGTGGCATGGATGCAGAGTTTATGATTAAAATATTTGAAGCAATCCACGAAGAGTCTGTTAGACAACAAATGGAAATTATCAATAAGTAAAAGGAGACACTCAACATGAGAATTCTAATATTGGGAGCCGGCAAAATGGGCTCCTTCTTCACCGACATATTAAGCTTTCAGCATGAAACGGCTGTATTTGATACTAACCCACACCAGTTGCGCTTTGTTTACAACACGTATCGTTTCACAACACTCGAAGAGATTAAGGAATTCGATCCTGAATTGGTGATTAATGCCGTTACACTGAAATATACATTAGAAGCATTTCGCACAGTAATTCCAGCCTTATCAAAAGACTGTATTCTTAGTGATATTGCTTCGGTGAAAACCGGTATTAAGAAGTTCTATCAAGAGAGTGGGTTCAGGTATGTATCTACCCACCCCATGTTTGGTCCTACTTTTGCCAGCCTCAGCAATTTGAGTAGCGAGAGTGCAATTATCATCAGCGAAAGTGACCACTTAGGTAAAGTGTTCTTCAAAGATTTATATCAAAGTCTACGTCTCAACATCTTTGAATACACCTTCGACGAACATGACGAAACGGTAGCATACTCTTTATCTATCCCTTTTGTCTCCACATTAGTTTTCTCAGCTGTAATGAAGCACCAAGAAGCGCCGGGCACTACGTTCAAAAAACATATGGCCATTGCCAAAGGGTTGCTTAGCGAAGATGATTATTTACTACAAGAAATTTTGTTCAATCCAAACACTCCTTCGCAGGTAGATAATATTCGACGAGAGTTAAAGAACTTGCTAGAAATTATCGATAAGAAGGATGCAGAGGGTATGAAAAAGTATTTAAGTAAAATTAGAGAGAACATCAAATAACCACTAAATATTGACAAATATATAATCCCCGCATGCTCTAATAGCCATGCGGGGATTATTATATAGCCAAAAAAGGAGGGACTAACCAGGTCCCTCCTTCACGCAAAGAATGTCTAACAAAATCTCACGACCTCATAAAAGACACATATATTACAATCTTTATTTAGAGACTTTACTAGCCCATCTTGGGTCACCAATGCCAAGTTTAAATATTTCGTGATTACGAACTGCATCAGTATTTTTGTAATAAAGACCATCCAAGTTATCAATCTCATGCATATCCTTGTGTCCATTGATATATGGAGGATTAGGATTACTCATCAAGTCGGTTGGCGAAATGCCAGCTTCACCTAAATGAATATCTAACTCCTCTTTACCCCAGATACAAGATTCTGGCCAGAAACCTGCACTATTCTTATTCGCACTAAACGCACCTGCAGAGAAAATACTACCCGCTGTCAAGTTGGTATTTGTAGAGTAGTTTTGTTGAATATCAAATGTAATTTGACCCGAACCGTTAACAACACGGATATCCATACCCTCCATATATAAGTTACGTGTATCAGCCTCTTGTTTAGTAAGAATAAATAAGTTCTTTCTTACTGTAATTTTACTTCCTCCCGGTAAATAACGTAAATCGAAAATCTTACGACCGCTGCTACGAGTACTGTAGTTTACAAACGTGTTATTTTCAAGAGTAATATTATATTGAATGTTTGCCGGCCAGTTCAAGTCTTTACCATTATCAGTGAAGAAACAAGTACGTGGAGAATCATAGAATGTATTGTTTCTGAATATCATATTTTGATAAATATTAGATTTACCAGTAGAAGGTGTACCATCACCAGCAATCCATGCATATCCACGACCATTATTATCATAATAACCGCAATTATAGAACAAGCAATCTTCTACTACAAACTTCTCAAAGTTCTTGCGATTAGCTCCTTGCACACGAACAAAACCACGAATCATGCGTTGGAAGGTACAATTTCTCACCTCGAACGATTGAAGTGTTACAGCCATACCATTAGAGTACATATTAATGAAGTAATTTCCAGTAGCTGCTCCATCACCATAATTGGTAGCAAGCGGACAATCAAAGTCTATATCTTCAAAAATAAGTGACTTGATATTAATACCACCTAACTCACCCGATTGAGGTTGGCGACCAAACATAAAGTTCATTGCTTGGCAGTTACCATTAATAGTATACATACCATTCATCAATACCTTAGCACGCCCTGTACCTTCTTTAGTACGGATAGTCAAGCCCTTACACAACGATACATTGGTTGCAAAGTAGTAAGTTTTACCACCTTCTAGTTCAAAGATTGTACCTTCAGCCAAAGAAGCATCAGCATTGTAATTGGCAATGATTGTATCCAAGCGTGAAGCATTGTATGAAACAGCTCCCGGAATAGTATCGTTAGGATCGCAATAGTGAGTTAATAAGATTGGCTCTCCCGGATCACCATCCATACGAATCACACAGGTATTATAAATGGCATCCCAATGCACCGGTATATTGTTATTTTTCACATTAATCACATACACACTGTTTTGTTCTAAACCATCAACATCGATATATCCTAATGCGAAATCTTGTTCTGTAATCGTATAGTTTCTCCATTTTTCAGGTAGTGCCGCATTGGGATTTGTAGGTGAAGGTTCAATCACAATAGTTTGCATTACAAAGTTGTTATCACCGTCTACTTCAAAGTTATTCTTAAATGCCTCATTATTTCCTGCAGAAGCAAAAGAACGGTCAATATTAATACGTAAACTAGTTTTAGTAACATCATTAACAACAATAACCTCAGGTATATCATAACGGTCACCAGTTGTTAGCCCCATATAGTCGGCCCATTGTCTTCCATTTCCATAGCCATACCATTTAGAGTGATACCCTTCACCCTTTGTAGATAAAGTACGAATTGCAAAGCGATAGTCTGTACTATATTGCAAATCTTTAATCATTAAGTCAGTAACTTCAGGACCAACAGTTGTACTAAAAAGAATATTAGCAGGGTTTTCCCAATCGGTAGCTAATCCCGATGAAACATTCGGTTGCAAAGCCATCTTAATCTCATACCCGGCGCATCCCTTTACTCCATACCAGTATAGTTGAACATCATTTAGTTCGACAACCTGACAACGATAAGGATCTGAGTCACCTTTACCGGTATTGTCATCTTTACGAAACATTGTCATGAACTCTCTATCAGAAGAGTAATCATCTGTATTTACTACATCATCATCTGAACAAGAGAACATTGAAACAGATAAGATGAGCATTAATATATAATATAATTTCTTTTTCATATCGTTTGATTTCAAAATTGATTATTTTGTATATCCATAATAGTTCTTGTAAGCTCCGGCACTACGTTGAATAGCAGCATTAGGATAAGGTAGAATATAGCGTACTACGGGTAAGTTGTTAGCACCCGACTGCATCTCTAAATTACCGTTTCTTACCACAAAAACATTTCCCCCTCTGTCACCACGCATAAATCCGTAGAAGGAGAATAGACACTGATCTTTAGGACAACCTTCGTTATCGTTCCACCATGAATAAAAATCACCAAGCATCCACTCAGAAGGGATTTCAGGTTTTTGTGCAGAATAAGGATTAAATAGTTCTAGCACATTCAAAGCAGTATTAGGATATGCATTTACATTATTGGGGTTTGGGGCATTTTCCTTGTAATACATTGTATACGGCAAATTCGTTTCCAAGTATCCGGGTTTGCCATCGTATTGTTCAACCTGCTCTATATAGTCAGAAGTTCCACTTGCATTTTCGGCAACAGCATAGTAGCGCAAGAAACTATAGTAAAGCACCTCGTTGTATAAGTTATTACGAACTAAATCTTTCCAACGCATATTTTCACCGGCAAACTCCCATTTACGTTCGTCAAGAACAGCTTTCAAGAAAGTCTCTTTAGAAGCAGAAGCTTTGGTTAAAAACTCACTCACTTTGCCTGCTTCGGGCACAGCACGTTGACGTACTTGACGTAAAGCTTCAATTGCCTTAGCACCATTTTCGCCACTAACTCCATCTTCCAGTTCATTAATGATTTCAGCATACATCAACAGCACATCAGTGTAGCGCATGTAAGGAAAATTAAACCCTGTACCCCCATCGCTATTAGCTCCCATTGTATTGCCTGAGTTTGCCCAAAATTTAGACCATTTATTATTGAACACAGTATAATCTGTTAATATCTTAGGAGTTCCATCATAAAGATAGTACCACATACCGTTCAAGTAGTCACGACGCACATCGTCCTCGTCGAATGAGTAACGGTAGAATGCACTAACACGTGCGCTCCCCCCACTCTTACCCCAGATGTTCTTACCCGTGGTTAAACCTTCGTAGTTTTCCCCCTTTGGCCCATGGATATAGCCAATCGAACCAGAAGCACCTTTTGTAAAAGGAATTTCAAAGATTGGGTCATCATTGTTGACTACAATGTAGTTACACTGATTTAAGAACACCTGATTAAAAGGAAGAACCAATGAGTGAGTACCCGAGTTGATAACCTCTTCACAATACGTCTTCGCAATTTGATAATACTCTTTGTAGTTATCAGGACGCATCATTGTTCCATAGTTGGTTACATCATTTTTGTCGGGGCGCAATGAGTAGCCACCACAAGTCAACGCAATTCGAGCAATCATAGCTTGGCAAAACTCTTTTGACACACGCTCTACACCATCTGATTGGTCGGCAGCATAATTCATATATGTAGCAACCTCTTTCAGGTCGTTGATCAATGTTTTTTGAATTACTTCGCGATCTTCAACCGCCATTACGTAGTTATCCACCTCATAGTTGGGTATAAAAGAGAAAGGAATATCACCAAACATCACCACAAGATCGTGATAAAACATGGCACGAATCACTTTAGCTTCACCCAACATCTGCATGATTTCTTGATCGTCTGTACTAAACAGCGGACTCTTTTGCAGGTTGTGAATAAAGTTATTAGCATACTCTATTCCTTTATAAGATGCTGTCCAATACTTGTTGATATCACCTCCCATGCTGTTGCAATCGAATCGGCGATAACTATTGTCGGTTGCTACTTCATTTGAGCTTATTGACATATCTACGTCACTGTTCAAACAGAAGGTACTTAAATAAGAGCTGCCATAAGTATCTCCACTCATTAACTGGGCATAAACACCATTGAGTGCGCGGTTGATTTCAGTCTTTTGGCTAAAGACATACTCATTGTCATATTTTGATTCGGCATCTACATCCAAAAAGTCGTTGCATGAAGACATACCCAACAAAACCAGACCGGCTAAAAATATATTTTTAATTTTCATAAATTATCTCTTTTAGGTATTAGAAAGTAATATTTGCACCAAAGATATAGCTGCGGCTACGTGGATAACGATTATAGTCCATACCGCAAGTCAAACCAGTCTGTACGTCAACTTCGGGATCATAGCCAGAGTAATTGGTAATAATAAATAAGTTGTATCCACTAACATAAAGACGAAGTTTAGATAAGCCCCATTTTTTGGTTAACATTTGTGGGAATGTATAACCGATAGAGATATCTTGGCAACGCAAGAATGAACCATCTTCGATAAAGTAAGAGTGAGTCACTTTATTAGTTACGTCAGTTGGGTTCCACAATGTTTTGCCTACATTCAATTCTCTATACCCCTCTACAGAGTTTTCGAGATAAGTATTCTTGTACATACATTCACCATCTTCGCGTACATAGGTCCAGCGATCTGTAAATTTGCTCAATACATTAAAGAAGTTCTTACTATTACCTTCAGAAGAAGACAGTTGATAAGCAGTTGCATTGTTTACATCAAAATCAATCATATAATTAAAGTTGGCAGAAAAGTCGATGTTTCTCCATTGACCACTAAGACCAAAACCACCTTGTACCTTCGGGTTTGTGTTACCAATAACTGTACGGTCAGCTTCTGTAATTTGACCATCACCGTTAAGGTCTTTAAACTTGATTTTACCTGGCAGAGTAGCAACCCCTGAGTTACTATCATTAAATACATTATTGATTATTGTTCCCTCTTTGGGTACAGCAAGCATATTTTGTGCCGGATCGAAAGTAAACTCATCCATGCTATATAGGCCATCATATACAAAACCATAGATTAATCCCACTTGATCGCCTACGCGTAAGCAGTAGTCGTTATAGCTCGATTTCCAACGATCGTTTACATCCCAAATCACATCGTCAGTGTCGTTTAGCTTGTCTACTTTCATCTTGTTGTGACCAAAAGTTAAGTTTGCACTCAACACATAGTCTTTTCCACGAAGAATATCGCCGTTAATGCTCAACTCAAAACCTTTGTTAGTTACCTGACCGATATTTTGCATTTGCTGCACATAACCGGTTGTAGATGGAATGTCTGATTTATAAAGAAGATCTTTAGTTGTATTCCAGTACACTTCAGGAGTAATATTCAAGCGATCACCAAATAGAGAGATATCGAAAGCTACATTGCGAGTAATAGTTGTTTCCCATTTGATTTTAGCATTAGGAAAAGTCTTATCACCTCCATTTCCATACCACTGCTCACCATTTTCAAGATTTTCGCCAAAGCCAGGTCCGCCTGTTGTATTTACAGTATAAAGGTAACGCCACATATCATCATCAATGCGGTTGTTACCCGCTTTACCGATAGAAGCACGCAATTTTAAGTTATTAATAACCGAATTATCTTCTAAGAAACCCTCCTTAGAAATAACCCAGGCACCCGAAACTGATGGGAAGTATCCCCATTGTTCGCCCGGAGCAAACTTAGTAGATCCATCGGCACGGAAAGTAGCAGAGAGCAAATACTTATAATCGTAGTTGTAGTTAGCTTGCCCGAAGAATGAAGCAGTCTTTTCGGGAGTTGAAAGATACGAAGTAGATTGCCACGGTGTACCTAACCCCATATTATTAAGTGCCTTATCAGAAGATATATTGCGAGGAAAATATCTATTCTTCATAAAGGTTTGTCTACTTTGTCTTTGTTGCAACTCAGCACCAATTAAGAAGAAAAAGTTATTTACCTTATTTACATCGAACGTATAGTTAGCCAAGTTGGTCCAAGTAAAGTTCTCACTTTGCTTCTTTGTGATTTGAGCTACAGGTAGTTTATTATTACTTTGTCCCTCACCAGTCATTGCACCATAAAAACGATTATCATCATTGAAAGAGATAAAGAATGCTCCATCAGTACGCAAGCTCAAGCCTTTGATTGGTTTCCATTCCAAGCTCATCTGTTGAGTCAAGGCATACGAGTGTTTCTTTAGTGTATTTTGGCCGATATCACTTTTGGGGTTGGTGTACTCAAAAATAGCTTCATCGTCAGGATCGACAGTTGCCGGATCCCAGAAAGCAAATTCGCGCAACCCATTGGTAGGACGATAGCGAAGCACGTCAATAATACCACCACTACCAATTTTATCACCACCCGCACCGGTATCACGACGATAAGAGAAGCGAGGATTGATAGTCAAAGTCAAGTTGCGAGTGATACCAATATTCATCTTAATATTCATGTTGGTACGACGCACGCCCGACCCCATAATGATACCTTTGTCTTCAGAGTTTGTCAACGAAGCGTTGAAACGGAACTTCTCAGAGCCACCACCAATAGTAACATTGGCGGAGTAGTTGATTGGATTTTCGCCCATCACCTGATCTTGCCAATCGTGAGTGGTAGCACGTGAATAGATATCTAAGTCGAGTGGATTACCAAAATTGGCCCGGAAGAATTTAGCATTAGAGCTTCTTGTACCATTGGCAGCAGCCCAATCATATTGATAACGAGCAAACTCTTCAGCATTCATCAAGTCGAGGTTTTTAGCCAAATGGCTATAAGATACTTGACCATTGAAAGAGACTGTTATTTTTCCTTCTTTAGCCGATTTGGTAGTCACTACCACAACCCCGTTACCTCCTTTTGAACCATAGATAGCAGTCAAAGAAGCATCTTTCAATACATCGATAGAAGCAATATCTGTTGGAGGAATATCGTTGATGTTGTCAACTTGGAAACCATCGACAATATAAAGCGGTTCATTGCTTTGAGTGACCGACGTACCTCCACGAACACGGATGTTGATATCGGCTCCCGGCGCACCATCGACCGATGTCACCTGTACACCGGCAATTTTACCTTGCAAAGCCACCGCTGCCGAAGTAACCGGAACAGCAGCCAGTTTGATGCCAGATACAGAGCCCACCGAACCGGTTAGGTCTTTGCGTGCTCTACTCACATAACCCGCAGTAACCACCACCTCATCAATAGATTGAGCATCATCGCGCATCACAATTTTAAGCTCTTTCCCGGCAGTAGGAGTCACCTCTTGTTGCTCCATACCTACATAAGTTACAAGGAGTTTTTTACCTTTGGGTATACTAAGTGTAAAGTTACCATCTAGATCGGTGATGGTACCGTTTGATTTGTTGTCTTTTTCTATAACGGAAGCTCCGATAATGGGATCGCCCAACATATCGACCACATTTCCTTTGATGGAAATGTTTTGTGCCAATGCCCCCATCGGCATCATTAGCAACAACGTCATAAAAAGTAATAGTCTGCTTTTCAACTTTTCTTTTTCGAATTTCATATTAGCATTACTTTGGTTAAACATTCATTTATAATTATTTACTTTTTGCACATAAACAGATTAGTAGCACCTACCAAATCATAAATTTCAAGAAAGTCTATTTTTATATTCTCAATACATTGTTATCACAACAATTGCATCAAGCAATCACGGCATTACCCTCTACTGGGTAAAACGAGAAAGACTCTCAATACAGGTTTCATTTCTTCAACTTACAGATTTAGAATAATAAAGTTTTTTGGTTATATCACAAAACATACCAATGTATAAAAGCAGATATGTATTCTTAAACCATAGTATTATTTTCGCTCTGCAAAGATTTAAAATATCTAAATAAAATATGTGGAATAATTTGCCAACTATTTACATTTTTTGTTTGTTTATCACTCAAAATGTGCATTTATAGACTAATTATTAACCTTTTTTTTCCAGATAAACCTCTAAATAAGTATATCCATCAGCTTCTTTAGATATTTTAGATCCATCAAGTACATCCAGTGGGTTTAGTCCATTTTCCACTTCCCATTCGTCAGGAATTCCGTCTCCATCACTGTCATTAACAACAGCTATTTTCTGGTCTTCTCTAGTAAGCGATGGCCATATCTCTTTCTGCTCTATAGGTTTCACATCAGAGGGTAAGTCTATTAATCCCGGCATAAGATGAGCATTGCTTGAAACACTTCCCAAATAGGTAGCAGTACCGTTTCTTACCTCATCAACAATTCTTACATCTAAATCATCTCTCACCTTTGAGCACCCAACGTGAGTGAGCACCAACTGGTAAGCCTCCGAAGCTGAGTGAGTGGTTATTACTCCTGCCTCGAGTGGCGAAAGCAGACGAATATCTCGTCTTACATCATCGGTAAAAGTACCATCGCAAGCCGTAGTATCAATCTGTGCATAAATACCCTTAGTCCAATTGTCCGAACTTACTTCGGGATATCCTTCTATAAAGTTGCCATCAACATAAAATCTGCCCCAAACGTGCTCCATGGGTTTCCAACGGTTAGGATGGCCCTTGGAGTTAGTGCAATAGCGTGTAGTGCGAACTCCAAGTGCGGCAATGCGATAAGCAATAGGACGGTCTTTGGGAGTGGCAGGTCCGGGTTTATAGTAGTTATTCACAATGTTCACCTTCATGCCCTCGCCACCATAGCAGCCATTGCCAGCCCAGTTGTAGATTACATTATTACGCATGTCTACTATTTCGTTTTCTTGTGTTTGAGGCGATGGACCTAAACGCGGAGTGCGACTCTGATGATGTGCTAAAAGGTTGTGATGATAAGAGGCTCTTGTGCCTCCGAAGATAGCACCATAACCGTGGCTACCTTTGCTATGACCGGCAGTAACGAGACTTTCAGAAATAAGACACCACTGCACGGTAAGATCTTCGCCACCATAGAGCGAGCAACACTCATCTACCGACCAGCTGATGGAACAATGGTCTATAATGACATTTTTGAATCGTGAACCAGCTAATCCATCGGGTTCACCTCCTCCTTCGTTGCCTACACGAAAGCGTAGATAACGTATGATTATATTTTCACCATGAATAGTTACCGGATAACGGGCTATGCACACGCCACCGCTTGGAGCAGTTTGGCCCGCAATAGTCAAATGCCCCTCTTCAATTCTTAAGTTGCTAGTTAGCAAAATGGTACCTGCCACATCAAAGACAATGGTTCGTGGCCCTTGCTGCATCACGGCATACCTAAAGCTACCCGGTTCCATATTATCGTCGAGTGTAGTAACATGATAAACCTTTCCTCCACGTCCACCGGTAGCATATCGGCCGAAGCCCTCGGCTCCCGGAAAGGCAGGCAACAGATTCTCTTGTGGATGCTGGGAAGCTATAGCAGATGTGTCTAGCAACATCCCAATAGACAAGGTCAAAAAGATGGCAATGCGCTTAAGGTGAGCGACATTGATAATTGGTGTTTTCATATCGGTGTATTCTAGTATAAATCGTGAACAAAAGTAAACATTAGCTAAAAAAAGTAGGTGGACAAATTAATACTAAAGGGGGAAATTCTTGCATACAACTCATTTGAGAGTATATTACATAAAAAGTCCTCCTACCGAAAACTCAGCAGGAGGAAGATTTTATATTATTGAGCTACTTATGTAGGTAGCTTTTTACGAGTAAGCAATGCGCTTATACCAATCGGTTTTACTTTTTGAGATTTTTCTTAATAACAGGATATATCAGCTCAGCATATCGCATCATACCCAAATCGGTAAAGTGAATACCATCGACGGTAGCCTCTCTATCATCACCAAGCATTTTTTGCGAAGAGATGAAGTAAATATTCTTCTCTCCTTGCTTTTTCCATGTACGAAACAGCTCGTTGATGGTTTTGTTTTTGTTGCTTAGCTCACGAGCAGCACGCTGATCGAAGTAACTATGAGCAAAGATAGGATCTTCGATAAAGATGATGGGAGTGTCGGGATGTTTGCTTCGGATGATAGAGTAGAACTGATAGGCTTTTTCATTCATCTGGTCTACAGATGCATTGGGCACAAAGTCGAGCACAAAACAGCCTGCATCTACACCGGCTATCACTTCTGCCACCTCCAAGTCTAGCTGTCCGTTGCCACTAAATCCCAAGTTGATACATTCGCGATTGAGCCAACGCGACAAGATATTGGTGTGTGCCATGCCCGGACGCGAAGCACAAGCTCCTTGCAAAATACTGGTTCCGTAGAACACAATGGGTTTGTTTTGTGTAGGCATTTCAACCTTGGGTTGATCAATCAGGGCTAGGGAGTCGATACCTATTTCGAGGGCAGTCACTCCATCGTATAGGGGTAGATACAACAGATACTCACGCATCTCGGGTGTCATGTTGCTAATGATGGTGTTTTGGCTACTTTTGCCGGTAGGGCGACCGCTATTTACAAACTTCCACTCACCGTTTTCGAGGCTATATAAATCGAGCCCTTTAATGCCAACAGGTGTCATGTGCGACATGGTTCTATCGAGCAAAAGTTCCCACTTGGCAGCAATGGTAGTGGAGTTTGTGCGAAAGCGAATGGCTAAGCCGGCACTATTTTGACTAAGTTCCCAAAGTGGTTTGCGCGAAATGTTTCTTAAAGAATCGGGGAAGCGTTCGTAGCGTGTTGCCGTGGCCTCGGTGGCTTTGCCATACAGTGGAAACTGGTCGGCATTGTGATAAACAATTTGGGCTTGTGCAAACAATGAGCAACACAGCAAAACGAGTGATAAAATAGAGCTTTTCATCTGTTTTTCATACAATTTAAAAAGGTTAGTACTTTGATCGAGTTTTAAGATTGAATTACTTAGCAAATATACATATAATCTATGCTACAATTACTTTTTTTAAACTATTAATCGATCTATTAGAATTTATAAGTTAACCTATTTTAGGTATAAGTAAAATAAAGAATAAACGATTAATAGGTTAAAGAATAAAATCAGTCAACCCTTTTTAGGAACAGACAGATAGCAGAGAGTAGATAGCCCTATTTCATTTGGTTTCAAAGGCTTGAAACTAAAGTTTCAAGCCCTCAGAAGCATCGTTCCAAGGGCTCGAAACCAAATGAAATTAAGGAGCTGTCAAGAACGAAGTATTACCAAAGGTATTGCCAGCTAAGTTCATCATACTGGGGTGTGCTATACACCCCTAAGCGTTCAAAGGTGTTTGCTACAACTTTTTGATCGGTAGGAGTAAGATGGCGCTCTTTGCGCTGAAAACGATAATACTTGCTCTTTCCAAATACCGATAGCAATTGCGATTTCAGCTGCTGAGCAATGCCATGTGGCAAGCTGTTGTAAAGGTTGGTGATGCCTAACGCAAAGGCGTGCATTCGCTCTTCGCTATAACGAAGGCAGTTGTCGCCATCTGCCTGCTGCACACGAGGGTTTATCACCTCCACAGTGGCTTGTTGCAAAGAGGCATGAGCATACACCAAGTGCCGCAAACAGCTGTCGGCTCGTCTGCAAGAGTGGTTGATGCACTGAGTAAAATGGTAAGGAACGTTTTCAAAGTCGAATTCTTTTTTCATAGATAATTTGTTTTAATGTGTTTTTTAATAACAACTCTTCGGACGAAGAAGTCGTACACAAAAATACATAATAATTGATAAGAAAAGGGGAAACTGAAAAATGAATGCACATTATCTTTTAAATAATGTATCGAGATGCAATAGAGTTAAAAACATAAAC
This sequence comes from Bacteroides sp. UBA7335, assembly GCA_002471185.1. GTDB lineage: Bacteria > Bacteroidota > Bacteroidia > Bacteroidales > Bacteroidaceae > Bacteroides. The sequence continues at coordinate 14,633 of DKPL01000045.1, read as the reverse complement.
TTGATAATAACAGAAATAACCTTTACTTTTGTAGTCGCATATAAGAAAAAATAATCATCCAAGATAAATGATAGATCAGGCTACAGTAGAGCGAATTATTGATGCAGCACAGATTGTAGATGTTGTTTCAGACTTTGTGACCTTACGCAAAAGAGGGGTCAACTATACAGGCTTGTGTCCTTTCCACAACGAAAAAACTCCGTCGTTCAGCGTGTCGCCCGCCAAAGGGTTGTGCAAATGCTTCAGCTGCGGGAAAGGTGGAAATGCTGTACATTTCATCATGGAGCACGAACAGCTCTCTTACTACGAGGCACTCAAGTACCTGGCTCGAAAGTACAACATCGAGGTGAAGGAACGTGAGCTTAGCAACGAAGAGAAGCAGGCGCAAAGCGAGCGCGAAAGTATGTTTGTGGTGAATGCTTTTGCACGCGATTATTTTCAAGATATTCTACGCAATAATGTAGACGGACGAAGCATCGGTATGGCCTATTTCCGCCAGCGTGGATTTCGCGATGACATCATCGAGAAGTTCCAATTGGGCTATTGCACCGATAGCCACGATGCCATGAGCAAAGAGGCACTAAAGAAAGGGTTTCAACGGGAGTTTCTGGTCAAGACAGGACTGTGCTACGAGACTGACGACCATCGCTTGCGCGATCGTTTTTGGGGGCGTGTTATCTTCCCGGTTCATACGCTTTCGGGCAAGGTAGTGGCTTTTGGTGGACGTGTGCTCAATGCCGAAACCAAAGGAGTAAAGGTGAAGTACGTCAACTCGCCCGAGTCCACCATCTACCATAAGAGCAATGAGCTCTATGGCATCTACTTTGCCAAACAAGCCATAGTGAAGCAAGACCGTTGTTTCTTGGTTGAGGGATATACCGACGTGATTTCGATGCATCAATCGGGCATCGAGAATGTGGTATCTTCATCGGGAACAGCACTTACCTCTGCACAAATCCGTCTCATTCATCGCTTTACCAACAACCTCACCCTGCTTTATGATGGCGATGTGGCAGGCATCAAAGCTTCGCTCAAGGGCATCGACATGCTGCTCGAAGAGGGAATGAACATTAAGGTTTGCTTACTGCCCGATGGCGAAGACCCCGACTCATTTGCACGTAAACATAACTCTACCGATTTTCAGGAGTTTATCAGTAAAAACGAGACAGACTTTTTGCGTTTCAAAACCAACCTACTGCTCGAAGAGGCTGGAAAAGATCCGCTGAAGCGCGCTGAGCTCATTGGCAGCATTGTGCAAAGCATTGCAGTGATACCCGAAGCTATTGTGAGGGATGTGTTTATAAAAGATTGCGGCCAACTGCTGCACGTAGAGGATAAGCTGCTAGTGGGCGAAGTGGCTAAGCGTAGGGAACTGATGGCCGAAAAGAGCAATAGACCGGTGGTAAATCAACCGGCTTATCATGCACCAACTACTCCCAACGAAGCTACTCCTCCTCCATTTCCACCAGATGAGGTAGCCTATCAAACGGCTATCCCACAGGAAAACCGGGAAGGCGAAGAGTTCTATCAATACGAGCGATTGATTATACAAGCCGTCGTGCGCTATGGCGAGAAGACCGTGTGTGAGGAGGAAGATGAGGATGGAAAAATAGTACCTATTAGTGTAATCAGGTATGTGGCCGACGATTTAGAAACTGATGAGTTGTCTTTTCACAACCCCATTCACCGACGCATTTTGTCGGAAGCTGTTCAACACGAAAACGACAATGGTTTTGTGGCAGAACGTTATTTTATCGCTCACCCCGACACCGTACTGAGCCGGGTGGCAAGCGAACTGGCAAGCGATCGTTATCAGCTAAGCAAGTTTCACTCTAAAACTCAAAAGATTATAACCGATGATGAGCGCTTAATGGAACTGATTCCGATGCTAATGACAAACTTTAAAAATGCCATCGTGACTGCCGAGTTAAAACACATCATGTATCAGCTGCAAGATCCGGCCATCATCGACGACGAAGAACGCTGCAACGAACTCATGAAGCGTCACGAAGAGCTACGTGAGGTTAAGAGTTTAATGGCTAAGCACTTAGGCGACCGTGTTGTACTAAGATAAGTATCAGCGGTTGATGAGATACATAAACTCTTCACGGGTTTTCATCTGATTGAAAGCACCGGTAAAGTCGGAAGTAGTGGTTACGGAGTTTTGCTTTTCTACACCGCGCATTTGCATACACATGTGTTTGGCTTCAATCACCACCATCACCCCAAGCGGATTGAGGGTTTCTTGAATACACTCTTTAATTTGCAACGTCATGCGCTCTTGTACTTGCAAACGGTGTGAGAAAATATCTACCACACGGGCTATCTTGCTTAAACCGGTGATGTAACCGTTGGGGATATAAGCCACGTGAGCTTTGCCGTAGAAAGGCAACATGTGATGCTCGCACAATGAGAAGAAATCAATATCCTTCACCACAACCATCTGACTATATTCTTCTTTGAATTTAGCCGACTGAAGTACTTCATGAGGGTTCATCGAATATCCTTTAGTAAGGTGCAACATAGCCTTAGCCACACGCTCAGGAGTTTTGATAAGTCCTTCTCTTTCGGCATCTTCACCCAACAAAGTGATAATTTTCTTATAGTGGTCTTTCAGCTCATCTAAAGCCGGAGAAACGATAATTTCCTTCTCTAACATACAGAAACATTAAATTATAAATGAATATTGATCTGATCTTTCACAATGGTAACCTCTTTGAAACTACCGGTTGCTTTTAGCTTGCGCATCATGGCATCAGCTTCTTCAATGCTGCGAAAATCGCCTATCCGACACAACCAGCGAGGAGAAGAGAAAAAGGTGTAAATTCTCATATCGGGAAAAAGGCTTTTTACGTGATTGCCTTTATCGGTGGCCTCGGTACGGGCAGCACGCGAGTTGGTCCCGGCATAAACTTGTATGCGATAACCGGTGCCTTTCAGGATACTTGTATCCGATGTGCCTTCGCCAGAGGTGTGATGACTGCCAATCAAAGCTTCGATAGCTGGGTCTTGATGAATGGTAACTTTACCTTGTCCCGGAACATTGGTCTCTAAACTCTTCACAATGTTTTGAGCCATCAATGTGCCAGATAGGGCAATAAAGGTCAAAAATAAGCTTAATTTTCTCATATCTGAATATAAAGTAAAAAGTTACAGAGGAGAGTGCAAGCAATACTCCTCTGCAACATATCTATTTGAATGTTATGCTTTGAAAGCGTCGATAATGCCTTTGAAGTCTGCAACAGACAACGCAGCACCACCAATCAAACCACCGTCAACATCTGGGTTGGCGAATAGTTCTTTTGCATTTGAAGGCTTGCAGCTACCACCATAAAGGATAGAGGTATTGTCAGCAACTTCTTTGCCATACTTGTCAGCAACCAATGAGCGGATGTAAGCATGGATTTCTTGAGCTTGCTCAGCAGTAGCAGTTTTACCTGTACCGATAGCCCAAACTGGTTCGTAAGCTAAAATGATTTTACCGAAGTCTTCAGCAGACAAATCGAATACAGATGCCATTTGAGCAGCAACTACTTCGTTTTGCTTGTTAGCTTCGCGCTCAGCAAGCACCTCGCCAATACAGAAGATAGGTTTCAAGTTGTTTTCTAAAGCCAATTTTACTTTAGCTTTCAATGTTTCAACAGTTTCACCGTAGTACTCACGACGTTCTGAGTGCCCAAGGATAACGTATTGAGCACCTGTAGAAGCTACCATAGCAGCAGATACCTCGCCGGTATAAGCACCAGAAGCTTTGTCAGCACAGTTTTCAGCACCAACACCGATAACAGTTGCATCAACAATAGGAGTTACCGAAGCCAAGTGAATGAAAGGAGTGCAAATAACTACCTCACAGTTTGGTTTGTCAGCAACCAATGCTTCGTTCAAATCTTTAGCAAGAGCAATACCTTCTTGAAGGGTTTTGTTCATTTTCCAGTTTCCTGCAACAATGTTTTTTCTCATTTTGTTTAATTATTAAAAGGGTTAATATATTGTATAAGTGTTCTTATACTGAAAGATTTTCGTTTTTAGTTTTTTGTTCGTTTTCGCGCTCTAACAGAGCTGAATTGCGACGTTGTAACCGTCGGGCTTTAATTTCGCGACGACGTACAAAAAGCAAATCGAGCAATAACACAATGAGCAATGGAATAAAGAACCACAAGCAAGTATAGGCTATAACACGTCCTTTACGAACTTGTTTTAGTGTTCCAATCTCTATATTTTCTAGCCGTTCGTTCTTTAACTGGTATTCATCTGGCAAGTCGCCATCGTTCCATTTGTTGAGAACCACTCCGTCTTGCATCAATATCAGTCCCGGATTAGAACGTATCATTGTTTTTAGAGCAATATTATCTACCCACACAAAGGGGTATTCAGCACCGGTTTTATCCATCCATGCATCTATCTCGTCATCGCCCGATGAGGTTAAGCAAAAGAAGTCGTAACCGTGTTCTATGGTATAATCGTATATTTCGTTTATCAAATCGATGTTGCTATCGTCTGCTTTATCTAACTGATGAGCCACCAATAAGAAGGTATAATTTTTATTGTTGAGCACACTATCGGTTATGTCTTCACCTGTATTTTGCAGGGTCAATGCAAAATCATGAATAGCTGGCTCAGCTCCCTTTTGCTTAACTACGGTACGAGTATCAACAAATGTCCAAGTGGAGTCGGGATAGTTTTCTAGTGTGAACTCTTTCTTCTTCCCATCTTTTTCTAAGATAAACGATGTTTCGTAGATTGTTGGGGTGGCTCCCTCGGGCAAAGTCATCTTCTCGCGTATGTTGCTGCCAATGCGATAGGGCCGGAAGTCGAATATCGGTAAATGAATGAGGCAGTAAAATGAGAGAGCAATCACAAAAAGAATTGTGTATAGAGAGATAAGCCATTCGGTCTTCGACGAAACAAACGAGATAATAGCATTTCGCCAACGAAAAGCGAGATAAGCAAGTAATAATAAAAAGACATTCTTGCCAAAGGTTTGCCAATTGGTTAGCACAACAGCATCGCCAAAACAGCCACAATCGGACACCGGATTGGTAATGGCAAGAAAGAGAGTCAACGGAGTCATAAAAGCCATCAGCAGGAGTGCTAGACCAGTGGCTAAATGACGACGAATACCAAAAAACAGGTAAACACCAATAGAAAACTCAATAGTGGCAATGAAAATACCAATAAATAAGGGGACAACAGTTGGCATAAGATCGCCCATACCAAATGCCTCCAGATAATCTTGTAGTTTATACTGAAACCCAAGAGGGTCTACAGCTTTAACAAATCCGGAGAATATAAATGTAATACCGACTATAAATCGGGAGACGTTTGCCCCCACATTTTGAATGATATGTAAGCTTTTATCTCTCAAACTCTAATTTAATCAAACCAAACACGGCATAATTGATCATATCCATGTAGTTGGCATCAATTCCTTCGGATACTAATGTACCCTCTTCTAAACTTTCCATTTGTTTGGTACGATGAATCTTTGTCAAAATCAAATCAGTGTATGAAGTGATACGCATATTGCGCCATGCTTCATCGTAATCATGATTTTTAGCCAACATCAACTCTAAAGCTTCTTTGGCATATTTATCATACAAGTCCAAAGCTTGTTCATTGGTGATGTCTGCTGTTTCGGCATAACCAAGCTCTAACTGGATAAGACCAATAATTCCGTAGTTTATTATACCGATAAACTCCGAGCGTATTCCTTCGTCGACCATTGACATGCCTTTGGTTTCGATACTACGGATGCGCTTGGCTTTAATAAAAATCTGATCGGTAACTGATATAGGACGCAATATACGCCATGCCGTTCCGTAATCATGAAGTTTCTTGGCAAATAAATCACGGCATTGTGCTATGACATATTCAAATTGTTGCTTGGTATCTTTCATCTCTTTACAAATAGTGTGCAAATGTAGCAATTATCAAAGAAATACGAAAAAAATAGCCGGACAAAGAATTGTCCGGCCAATGGGTATTTATAGGGTTGAATGTTTTTATGAACAGCGTAACACCTGACCAATACGAAGTGTAGTAGTTGGTTTAATACGATTTAGCTTACACAAGGTGCTAACCGATACACCACGTAATTTAGCAATACGTGATAGAGTATCTCCACTTTTAACTTTGTGATATCTGATTTCGCCATCAGCAATTTCTGAATCGTGAGAACCTGCAATATTACGTTGAGATCCTTTATTCTTCTTGAAAGTATAGGTGTCGGCTACGATATCTTGTTTTGGAAAATTAAACATCAATGCTGGATTGATAGCAATGCCCAAGAAACGAGTTTCAAAGTGTAGGTGAGAGCCGGTAGAACGTCCGGTGTTACCTCCTAAACCGATAGGTTGACCTGCTTTAACTAGCTGATTCTCGTCTACCAAGAATTTTGATAAGTGACCATAAACGGTTTCTAACCCGTTATCGTGACGTATCACGACATATTTTCCATAACCGCGACGCTCAAACTTTACAATACGAATCTTACCATCGAAAGCGGCCACAATGGTATCACCAATGTTAACTTTCACATCAATACCATTGTGCATTCGGCGCCAACGTGGTCCGTAAGGCGATGTCACACGAGTATTGGTAGTTGGCATACAAAAGCCGGTAAGGTCAATGTTATAACTTTCGGGGATAGTTACTGTGTTACCATAACGGTGTACAAAGTCATTGCTCCATGAAGCGTATAGATCGAGAGCAGGATATTCAGATTGCTCTGCACGAATTTGTCTTTGTAAGGCTAAAGAGTCGACAGCTTTGAGTTTCTTGTCAATAGGTGCTTGACGGGCTATAAGATCTTGAGAAAAAGAGTTCAGACTTACAAGTGCCGCAGCAGCAAAAAACAAGGTTTTTATACAGTTTAATTTCATTCGTTCCGTCAAAATCGTTTAAAATTCATCATTAGCATACAAGTAGTCAAAAGTGGCTTGCCTGTAAGCGAATATTTCTTCAGGTTTAAAAAATCTACTAATTTCTTCTACAGCAGCGTGAGGAGAATCGGAAGCATGAATGATGTTATCTTGATAACTCATACAATAATCTCCACGAATGGTACCTGGGGCCGCTAATCGTCCGTTGGTAGGTCCCGCCAAACTACGGACTACAGCTATGGCATCTACACCTTCAAAACAACATACTACAACGGGACTCATCATCATAGAATCCTTAACTCGTTTAAAAAATGGTTTTGTGCTTAAATGCGCATAGTGTTCGTTTAATAAATCTTCTGTTAGTTGCATCATCTTTAGTCCTGCTAAGCGAAGACCTTTTCGCTCAAAACGCTGAAATATTTCTCCAATCATAGCTCTTTGCACAGTGCATGGCTTAAAAATAACCAACGTTTTTTCTAACATAAGCGTGTATTTTTCAAATATTAAACGTAACTATTAGTTTTAAATTCTCCCAAAGATAATACTTTATTAAAATTACGTCTACTTTTCATTAACTTTTTTTGTTGGCGAATGAGCGTTAGATAAATAAAAATAGTGCTATAAAGCGCTATTTACAAAGGATGTAGCGCATATTATGTTTCACAACATATAATTAAAACATAGGGTATAATTAAAAGTATTTTCAACTTATAGAAGCCCAGTTAACATTAGACTTTCGCAGTGCTCTAAGGCGTTGCCAAAGTATATCGTTTTGGGGTAATGATGCAGTGGGGTCGCCATCTACTACTGCTTGAGCAATGCCGCGTACATATTGCAACAACTGACCATCGCGAGCAATATCGGCTATCTTTAAATCAAAAGCTACTCCACTCTGCTGGGTTCCTTCTAAATCGCCTGGGCCTCTTAGTTTTAAGTCGGCTTCGGCTATTTCAAAACCATCATTGGTACGCACCATAATCTCGAGTCGCTTACGAGTATCTTCGGCTAGTTTATAACTGGTCACGAGAATACAATAGGATTGATCGGCTCCACGACCTACACGACCACGAAGCTGATGGAGCTGCGATAGTCCAAAACGCTCAGCATTCTCAATAATCATAACTGAGGCATTGGGGACATTTACACCAACTTCGATAACAGTGGTTGCAACCATAATTTGCGCTTGTCCGGTAACAAACAGTTGCATTTGTTCATCTTTTTCGGCAGGCTTCATCTTACCGTGAACTTTGCACACGCTATAGTCGGGAAACTCTTCGCAAATGTGATAATAGCCTTCTTCTAGATTCTTTAAGTCAATCTTTTCACTCTCTTTTATTAATGGAAAGACAATGTACACTTGACGTCCTTCGGCCAATTGTTTTTTAACTGATTGGTACAAACTGTCCCGACGATTATCGAATTGGTGAACAGTTGCAATTGGTTTTCTACCGGGAGGAAGCTCATCGATAATAGATACCTCTAAATCGCCATATAGTGTCATAGCCAAAGTGCGAGGGATAGGAGTAGCAGTCATGACTAATACATGGGGAGGGTATACGTTTTTATGCCATAATCGAGCACGCTGAGCTACACCAAATCGATGTTGCTCATCAATAACCACCAACCCCAGAGAAGAGAATTGTACAGTTTCTTCGATTACTGCATGGGTGCCAATAAGAATGTGAACGTCACCAGTTACCAAACCGGTAAGTATAGGTTCGCGCTTCTTCTTGGTTATAGAACCGGTAAGCAACTCCACACGAATATTCATCCCGGTGAGTAACTGCTTGATTGTTTCATAGTGCTGATTAGCCAAAATCTCAGTAGGTGCCATCAGGCAGGCTTGATAACCATTGTCTAAGGCAATCAGCATACTCATTAAAGCAACTAATGTTTTTCCACTACCTACATCGCCCTGCAACAAACGATTCATCTGACGGCCACAACCTACATCTTGTCTAATTTCTTTCAAAACTCGCTTTTGAGCATTGGTCAAAGCAAAAGGAAGATTCTGAGTATAGAAAGTATTAAAAATATCGCCTACTTTTTCGAAAGCAAAACCTCGATAGCGCTGTTGGCGATCTTTAGCATAGCGCAATATTCCTAGCTGAATATAAAATAACTCTTCAAATTTGAGTCGATACTGTGCGCGACGCAAAGATTCGGAGTCGGATGGGAAATGAATATTGCGAATAGCCTCATTGAGCGACATCAAACTATACTCTTTTATCATCCACTCGGGAAGAGTTTCTTGAAGAGGTTCGGTGATTTGTTGAAGCACATTAGCCATCATCTTCGCCATTGCCGGCGAGCTGAGGTAACTACGCTTCATCTTATCGGTAGTGATATAGTAGGGTTGCAGCCCTTTCGAGGTGAGTTTTAACTCGTCCGGTTTATCCAAATCTGGATGAGCTACATTGATTCGTCCACCAAACAAAGTGGGTTTGCCAAAGACAATGTACTCTTCATTTACTTTGTATCGACTAGTCACATACTTTATGCCTTGAAACCAAACGAGATCGACCACACCGGTACCATCGGAGAAGTGACCGACTAAGCGTCTTTGACGTCCCTCTCCTAATGTTTCGAAACCTAGTATCTTACCTTTCAATTGGATAAAAGGCATGTTTCCATCTATCTCATGAACGTAATAGATACGACTACGGTCTACATATTTATAAGGAAAGTAATAGATAAAGTCGAGTACAGAGTAGATCTTAAGCTCTTTGTTCAAGATATCTGCTTTTTGTGGACCTATTCCCGAAATGTATTTTATATCACGTGTGGCTAAATCGAACATTATACCAGTGCATCACTTATTTTTAAATCAAATGGTGTTGTTATCTTTATGTTTTCGCGGTTTCCTTCTACTAAATATATGGGATACCCCAATGCCTCTACTACCGAGGCGTCGTCTGTAAACAGCGGACTATATTCTTGTTGATAAGCTTGCCGAAGTAACTTAGTTTGAAAAACTTGTGGAGTTTGAATTAACTTATAGTCAGAACGATTCACTGTTTTACTTTCATTCGGACTTATAATGTGACGCAACGTTTCGACAACATCAACAACCGGAACTACAGCTCCCACTTCATCAGCTTCTTGATAACAGCTCTGAATCACCTTGTTTGAGACAAATGGTCTTACCCCATCGTGAACTCCGGTAACATCTCCTTGCGAAAGTTCCAATCCGTTCTTAACGGAGTGAAAACGAGTTTCACCACCGGTAGCAATCTGATGAGGAATAGTGAATGAATATTCCGCACACAGTGACTTCCAAAACTCCTGGTGTACAAGTGGAAGCACTAATATGATTTGCATTGCACTATCGAAATGATAAAAAGCTTCGATTGTGCGCATTAAAACGGGCTTATCAGCAATGGGAAGAAACTGCTTTGGCAGATCTCCCCCCATGCGTAATCCTTTGCCACCGGCAACAATTATAACGGAATATTTCATCTGTTATCAATCGTTCTTTATGAGCATACCTTCTTTAAGTTCAGCAACTTTTTCTTTGCCCAATAACTCTTCGACTATTTTCAGCGCAAACTCCATCGCAGCACCAGGACCTCGTCCCGTTAGTATATTTCTATCCTTAACAACAGGTTTATTTTCATATACAGCGCCTTCAAGATACTGCTCGAAACCTGGATAACAAGTTGCTTTATAATCTTTTAAAATACCCAGTTTACCCAAGGCCATCGGTGCAGCACAAATAGCAGAAATTCGTTTTCCCTTTGCTGCTGTGCTAAGAAGAAGCTTAGACAACCCGGCGTGTTCACTCAATGTTTGAGCTCCCGGCATACCACCCGGAAGTACAAGCATCTCTGCATCAAAAAAGTCACAATTTGAAAAATTGATATCACACAATATAGAAACATCATGTGCTCCTACCACTATTTCATCGGGGGTTACCGATACAATTTTAACATTTAGACCAGCACGTCTAACAACATCTACGATAGTAAGCGCTTCGATCTCTTCGAAACCATCAGCGAAAAAAACATATACAGTTCCCATATTCTTAATATTGTATTTATTTATAGTTACAACTATATTAACAACGATGATAAGTAATAGTTATATATTAATTAAAAATCAATCACTATTTTATTTCAAATTGAAATAATAGGTAATAGTCCCCATTTGATTATTGTTGCCACTAACTGCATTAAATCGAGCATTTTTTGCAGCTTTTAAAGCAGCATTTCTTAGGGTAGTATTTACAGTATTGGTTTGCCCTAGATGAATACTTGCATCAATCACGGCTCCAGATGGATTTACTGTAATTGAAACAACAACTCTTCCTCCTTCTTGGATATTATAAACAGGTTTTGGCAAACCTCCTTCGCCTATTGATCGTCCACCAAGGTTAAATGTACCATACCCACCTGTTCCATTTTTCTCTCCAGAAGAAGAATTGCCATCTTTGCTACCTTCAACTCCAGTTCCTGACTGTGAGGTGCCTTTATTGGCCTCCATAGCAGTACCCTTTCCAAAAGCACCGGATACCCTTTTTGCAGCAGCTTCGGCAGCAGCTTTACGCTCACGTTCAGCCTTTTCTTCAGCCAATCGTTTTGCTTCCGCTTTCTTTTCAGCTTCAGTCTTCTCTACAACTTTTTTGGGTTCTTTCTTAGGGATTTCTTTCTTGGGTTCTTTCTTTGGAGTTTCTTTCTTTGGTTTTATAGCAACAGTTTCTTCATCTTGCTGAGTGATAATCTCTTCTTCAACAGTTTCAGCAGGAGCTGTAGCAGGATCAACCGAAGAGGTCGTTTCCATAACCTCAACATCAATCATCGTTTTAGGATCATAATTGAGTTGAGAAGCATCAGCTTGTCCCAACAGCACCGGCACTCCACCATCATCTTGATTGACTGGTGTTTTAAAAGTAACCAAAAGCAAGACTATGATTAGAATAGCATGTGCAACAATTGTGCCTATAACTCCTATAAAATTTCCTTTTTGTTTTCTATCCATCACTTATTCCTTTCGGGTGGACGTGTAGCCAGAACCATTTTAAATTTATTATCATTGGCTATGTTTAGTACCTTTACTATTTCGCGATAAGGCACTGTCTCGTCTGCATATAGCGCTACAAACATTTCCGGTTCTCGCTGAGCATAATCTTGTAGAAAAGAGGTTAACTGCTCTAAAGCTATTTGTGTCTCTTTTTCGTTACCAAAGGCAACGTAATAATTAAGCTCTTTATCAATAACTACTCTACTCAAAGGTTTCGCAGAAGTCTGCTGCTTTCCTTGAGGTAGCAACACTTTAATTGCATTAGGCGAAACAACAGTAGAGGTAATCATAAAAAAGATAAGCAACAAAAATATAACATCTGTCATTGATGCCATACTAAAGTTTGGTGATATTTTAGATCTACGTTTTAATGCCATATCTAACTATTTTTTAGCAGGCTCATTGAGTAAGTCCATAAATGCCATTGTACGTGATTCCATCTTATTAACTACTCTATCAACTAACATTACTAAGTAATTGTATGCAAACATAGCGATAATACCAACAATCAAACCACCTACAGTTGTTATCATAGCTTCATATATACCGCCTGACAATAGAGTGATATCAACATTGCCACTACCAGCATTAGCCATTTTATAAAATGCCCGAACCATACCAGTTACTGTACCCAAAAATCCAATCATAGGTGCACCACCTGCAATAGTGGCTACAATAGGAAGTCCTTTTTCTAACTTCGAAACTTCAATATTACCTACATTCTCAATAGCAGCTTGTACATCATTAATTGGACGTCCTAACCGACTAATCCCCTTTTCAATCATACGCGCCGATGGTGTATTAACTGAATGACAATAATTGAGTGCAGCTTTAATCTCTCCATTATGAATATAATCGGTAATACGTTCCATAAACATCGGATCTTCCTTATTCGCTTTATTGATAGCGTACATTCGTTCAAAAAGAATGTAGAAACAAACAACTGAAAGAACTCCTAAGACAATCATTATCCAACCACCTTTCATAGCCATATCAAGCATATTAAAGTCTGTCGTGTCGTTTATTGGAGTCAAAATTGGATTTGCGTTAATCAAAGAGTCTGCAGCATTAGCAACAGAAGCTTGAAGAAAAAGTATTAAATTCATTCGTTAAGACATTTTTTGTATTCCTTAATAGTTTGTTCTAAGCCCAGATAAAGTGCATCACTTATTAATGCATGACCAATAGATACTTCATCCAGCCAAGGTATATTTTTATAAAAGAAGTTTAAATTATCAAGACTAAGGTCGTGACCAGCATTAATACCTAACCCTAACCTACGTGCAGTTTGAGCAGCTTCAACAAAAGGTTTTACTGCCTCTTCTTTATTCTTGGGATAGTTAGTTGCATATGGTTCTGTGTAAAGTTCGATACGATCAGTTCCTGTTTTTGCAGCAAATTCAATCATTTCAAGATCAGTCGATATAAATATGGAAGTTCTTATACCAGCCTCATTAAACTGATTAATGATTTCAGAAAGAAATTCTAAATTCTTTTTAGTATCCCATCCTGAGTTAGAAGTGATTTGATCGGGTGAATCCGGAACCAAAGTCACCTGCTGCGGCTTAACCTTAAGTACTAAATCAATAAAATCAACTGAAGGATATCCTTCAATATTAAACTCTGTACGCAAAACTGCTTTCAAATTGAAGACATCACTTTTGCGAATATGCCTTTCATCAGGACGAGGATGCACTGTTATACCATCTGCTCCAAATCTTTCACAGTCTAAAGCAACTTTCACTACATCAGGAACATTGCCACCGCGAGCATTACGCAAAGTAGCTACTTTGTTTATATTTACACTTAATTTTGTCATCTACATTATAAGTTGTTTATGCAAAAATACTAAATTTGTAATTGTAATCAATAATAAAGTTATGAAATTCGCCATATTTGGGAACACATATCAGGCTAAGAAATCTTATCACGCTGAGACACTCTTTAATCTACTTAAAAAGCATCAAGCGGAAATAATAATGTGTAGAGATTTCTACCATTTTCTTACTATAGACTTAAAACTACAAATCACCCCTGATGGTTTATTTGATGATGATATTTTTTCAGCGGATATGGTTATTTCGATTGGAGGCGATGGAACTTTTCTAAAAGCAGCCAGTAGGGTTGGTGATAAAAGCATTCCAATTTTAGGCATAAATACAGGTAGGTTAGGTTTTTTAGCAGATATCTCACCTGACGAAATGGAAGCAACTTTTCAGGAAATATTTGAGGGAAAATATTCAATAGAGGAGAGAAGCGTACTAAATCTAAATTATCATAATGGGAGTAGCATAAAAGAAGCTTTTGCATTAAATGAAATAGCAATTCTAAAACGAGATAGCTCTTCAATGATTAGCATAAATACTGCAATCAACAAACAACTTCTTACCACTTATCAGGCCGATGGATTAATTGTAGCAACGCCAACTGGTTCTACTGCATATTCACTTAGTGTAGGTGGACCTATTGTAGCCCCTCAATCGCAAACAATATCCATTACTCCAGTAGCACCACATAGCTTAAACATTCGTCCATTAGTGATATGCGATGATTGGGAGATTGACCTTCATGTAGAAAGTAGAAGTCATAACTTCTTAGTAGCGGTAGATGGTAGAAGCGAATCATGTAAGGAATCAACATCACTGAGCATAAAGAAAGCATCTTATACTGTAAAAGTAGTAAAAAGGTATAGTCATTCATTCTTTAACACCATTCGTGCAAAGTTGATGTGGG
>DKPL01000089.1:4127-6067 GCA_002471185.1 Bacteroides sp. UBA7335 | reverse complement strand
TTAATTGATGGTAAGATAAGTAGTGTTAATTGGTCAGATGTAACAGGTAAACCAACAACATTTACCCCATCAACTCATAATCATACATCTTTAAACGTGACAACTAATTACGGAACAGGATATTTTGGTGGTGGTAATGGAGATGCAGCATCATCAGCTTCAGCTAATGTTAGGCTTGGTACCTGGTATGGTTTTGGTATATATCCAACCGTTAGTGGACAAGCAGTAACCCAAAATACACACGCTTTTTGGGTTAACGCAAGAACTGGAAATACATATACGGCTGGTGATTTTTATGCAAAAGGTAATACAAAAGTATCATTAGAAGGTCATACTCATAACTATCTTCCTTTAAGTGGTGGAGCAATGACAGGTAATGTGGTGTGGGTTAATAAAACTGGAACTGCTACAACATTGCCTAGCCATATATACAGAAATATACACGACGATTCTGGTAATATATATGACCATTACGGGTTATCAAATAGTAATATTAACACATTTGCACATCTTAGAGTGTTTAAAAATGGTGGTGGTGTAAGAACTTTTAGGATTGGTGGAGATGATACACTAACTTGGGAAGGTAGAACTATTTATCATAGTGGAAATATACCAACTTGGAACCAAAACACTACAGGAAATGCTGCTACCTCCGATAAAGTAAACAATTCTTATCTAAGTAATTTAAATTCACCAGATTGGACTGATAACAAAGTTACATTTCAATATTATGATAATAATGCTACAAATAAACCTTTTGCTGGAAATAATGCTAATGGTGATATGAATTTCTCTTTTGGAAGACACGGTACATCTGGACATTATGGTTATCAGTTAGCTCACGGAAATGGAAGCAATAATTTATACTTTAGACAATGGAGTGGCGGGAGTACAAATGCCTGGAGAACAATAGCTTTTATTGATAGTGATATTACTGGTAATGCTGCAACAGCTACTAAATTACAAACTATAAATACTACATTCACTGGTGTTTATCCTTTAACTGTTAATGTTAATGGTAATATTTATAGTCACGAAGGAATGAAGTTTGATGGTGCGCAAAATACTTTAACTGTATCTAAATTTAAAGGTACATTAGAAGGTAATGCTGCAACGGCTACAAATTCAACACAATTAGGTGGTAAAACTCCTGATAAGTTTGCTACTTCGGAAACATTTATGGGTGATTTAAATAGTATAACTTCAACAGGTTTCCATAGATTAAGTGGTACTTGTACAAATGGTGCAATGACTTCTAATAATGGTAATCAACTAGTTCATATGAATTGGGATACCAATGCAGCAAACCAATTGTATTTATCTTATGGTGCTAATAATTTTTACTTTAGAAGAAAATCTAGTAATAAATGGGATAGTTGGAAACAAGTGGCTTTTACTGATAGTGATATAACAGGAAACGCGGCAACTGCAACAAATGCTGCACAATTGGGAGGTATAGTCGCGGCAAATTATTGGCATAAGGGTAATAGTAATAGGTTTGACGTCGATTGGTTATGTAAAGGTTTAGATGTCAGAGGTTATGCACAATTTGATGGTCAAGTATATGGTTTTAACGATTGGTACACAGAAGGAAGTATTGGTTGTGATGGTAACGTTAATTGCTTTAATTTAATAGCTACAGGAGAAATAACAGCCTATTCAGACAGACGTTTAAAATCTGATATTAAACCGCTTGAAAATCGTGGATATATCAAGCCTGTAACATATAAAAAAGATGGTAAAGAATCTATTGGATTCATTGCACAAGATGTAAAAGAAAAGTATCCAGAACTGGTGCAAGGTAATGGAGATAAAGAAATGTTATCTGTAAACTATCAACAATATGTTGCAGTATTACAGGCGCAGATTATAGAATTAAATGAACGAATTGAAATGTTAGAAAGGAGAATTAAATAATGGCAACACTACCAAATACCGGA
>DKPL01000089.1:0-3952 GCA_002471185.1 Bacteroides sp. UBA7335 | reverse complement strand
CACCAAATACCGGATTAACTATAACAATGGTTAAACAAGCAATAGGCAGTAGTAGTAATAATGTGGGTACATTATGTACCCACAACTCCATAAACAAATGGAGCAAGCATAAACCCATAAATTTTACAAAATCAGCAGGACTTACCGAAGATGAATTTAGGGGGATGGATAGCGACAATGCAATAGGTATATTTTATGGACTTAAAGCTGTATCGGTTGTGGGAGATATAGGTCAACTTCATAATGCTGACTATTCATACTATAGACCAAAAGGAGGAGCTATTAGTCCCTATAGATTAGGCGATTTTAGAGGATATGACCATTTTGCAGTTCCGACACTTAATCTATCATATATTACTAACATTGTATATTATAATGATAGACCGTCATTAACTTGTTCTGTGACATATGATTATCAAGGTAAAAATACAACAGGGGTAGATATTAATGATTTTTTACCTACTGGAGATTCTAAAAATATTGGCGATTACTATCTATGCGTATTAGTAGACAATTATGCAATAGCATTGTATAACACGGCATTGTCAAGCTCAACAAACAAGGTGTTTACCCCTTTAAAATACAATGGAGTGTGGCAAGGAGTGTTTGGTTGTGATTTTGACATTAGCGCTTTGCAGCAAGTTAATAATAATCGAAAAGTTACTACATTCTTAATACGCTCTATAGATAATGTAAATTGGGATTTACGGGAATGGCAAAATACAAATCTTGTAGGAGGAACAGAAAGAGGCATATCAATACCGATGGGGATAAACCTATCCATACCTATTCAATATCGTACAAACATAGCAAAAGTAGACATAGGTGGGGTAACTTATAATAATAATACTATATCTGTATCGTGGAGTATTATGGAAGCGATTCAGGCTACCAAATTCAAAGTAGCTGTAGTAATTAAAGATAGTATAGGAATGCTGATATGGGGTGGAAATGTAGATGTAACAAAATCTCAAAGTGATTCAATTGGTCAAATTATATTAACAGTAGTTGGAACTAATGTTAATATAACTTCCTCATACCCTATAATAGCTTATGTTACAATTTCTCAATATATGACTAACAGTGACACTCTTTATACAGAGAATACGAAAGCAACAATTAATATTTAAAAAATTAAAATTATTATGGAACTTAGAAAAACTTTAGAAACAGTTAATCGTGCCTACAGCGATGGTACGCAATCAGAGGTAGTTACGAACATCAACTATGAGGTAGTTGACAGCGGTCAAGTGGTAGGTAGTGCTTGCGTTTACAGCGGTGGTTATTCTTTATCTATTAACAAGAGCGGTGACCTGGAAGCAATGAGAGCTGAGTTAGAGGCTATGTTTGCAATACAAGGAGGTGTAATATGAAAAAAATAAACGCAGTAGGAGCATACAATATCCTAAATGGAGCGAAGTTAACTAAGATGGCTGATACAGACAAGTACACTGTGATAAAAATCATGCGCGAAATCAAGCCTGTAGCCCTCGAGATTACAGAAGCTCTTGAAGTCGCAAAGGAGAAGCTGAAGTCTGAGAATCACGCTACACTGCAAGAGAGAGTGCAGAATTGGAAAGAGCTAAGTGAGACTGAGAAAGTAGAAATCAATACCTACTTTAATAAGTACAACGCAAACATTGAAGAGGCTATGAAAGAGCTAAGTGAAGAAGCTTTTGAGCTAAAAAATCATCTTTGCGAAGAATCTTTTGCGTCCCTTATAGCTAGTAATGATTTTGACGTTGCGACGATTATGAGTCTTGAAGAGGTGATAGTTGAATAATTTAAAATAGCGGCAAAATGAAAGGATTACAAGAATTGTTTGTGGTAGCATGGATGTTATTCGGCATCCTACTTACTCCGTTGTTATTTATCTTATTCGATTTGTGGTCGGGCATCCGCAAAGCACGACAACGAGGTGAAGATATCACCTCATACGGTTGGCGCAGAACAACACAGAAAATCTCACAGTATTATAACGCACTACTGGCATTAGTTGTCATTGACTGCATGCAAATGGCTGGAATCTGGTATCTCACTAATTATTATGAAAGCCGTATACCTCTATTTCCTATCATCACATTATTAGGAGCTTTGGGTATAGCTCTAATCGAGGTTAAGTCTATTTACGAGAAAGCAGATGAAAAGGCTAAAAGACACGCTGGGGATATTGCTGTTCTTGCGGGAGAAATAGCAAAGCATAGCAATGAACCAAAAGAGATTGCTCAGGCTGTCGTGAATTATATTAACAAGGATAATATTAAGGAGGATAAGCAAGATGGCAGATCATAGAAAACTAGTACCCCACCTTCTGAAATGGGAAGGTGGCTTCGTTAACGATCCAGACGATAAAGGAGGCGCAACGATGAAAGGTGTAACACTTACTACCTTTCGCAACTTTTACGGTAAAGATAAGACCGTTGACGATCTAAAGAAAATCACTGATGAACAATGGACTTACATCATGAAAAAAGGCTATTGGAATAAGGCCGGAGCTGATGCAATAGATAGTCAAAGCGTAGCGAACGCAATAGTAGACTGGTGCTACAATTCGGGCACGGGTATCTTGAAACGCATCCAGCGGATTGTCGGTGTAAAAGATGATGGCATAGTAGGTCCAAAAACCATTGCAGCTATTAACAGTAAATCGCCGTTACCATTATTCGGAGCGATCAAGCAAGATCGTATCAAGTTCATCAATGGTATCATTGCAAGGGATGAAAAGCAAAAACGCTTTTATAATGGTTGGATGAATCGCATTAACTCACTTCAATTTGAGGACTAATGAAAAATCTTTGCTACATCATATTATTACTCATATCCTTCTGCATAGGCTTCGCAATACGCGGCAAAGAGATACAGATTGACGAAACGCACACATCCGATACGGTGTACTCAACGGCCATTGTTGTCGAAACGGTTAAAAGCTTCATGCCTTCGCCGATGTTCTGCATGTTTTTACGTGACACAACGATTCAAGGCGTTACATTGCCCATCGAGCAGCGACAATATACCGATAGCAATTACACCGTATACGTGTCTGGCATATCGCCACAACTAGATTCAATCCACGTATATCCGAAAAAAGTATATCATGATAGATTCGTGACGAACTACAAAGACCGCACTATAAAAGTGCCAGATCAAAAACGTTGGGGCATTGGCGTGTCGGTGGGTTACGGGTTTAGCCGTGACGGGCCTTCTCCATACATCGGTTTAGGGGTTAACTATAGTATATTTAGGTTTTAAAATAAAGAAGGCGACTTATTAGGTCGCCTTTGCGTTAATTACCCTATTTAGACTTAGGTGGAGGTGGGGGAGTGTTTGAGTTTTTTGGCAAACTACTTTCCTTTGTAGGTGAAGGAGTATTTAAACTTTTTGGTAAAGAATTCTCCAACGAACGAGTGTTATCTCCGACATTTGATTTTTTAATTTTCATCGCTTTAGTATTTATTAAAGTAAACTCTATTAATGTATTCATCTGCTTCATCATCAATCCTCTTTTGTTCTTTTTTTGAAATGGATCTAATACCTTTATTCATAACAGATTGTTTGTCGTTTTCGGTGTCTTTCAACTTAAAGAATGATTTCATTGCATCTTCTTCAGTAATTAGCCCATGGTAAAATCTATACCATATATATTCTAATTCAGACATGTATCTGACATAGAAGTCAGAAATAGAATCCAATCCTGATAGTTCAGGTTCTGATTGCAGAAAATTTGGTAAAATAGATTTTATTATAGATGCAAAAGCAACAATAAATGAAGTAAAAATAGGAATTGAAATATCAATTAAAGTACCTAATGCCCCAAATGAAGACATTATAGCAATAAACGCATTATAATATCTATTATATTTTCTTCTATTGTTTGTATAGTATTGGATACATAGGATATTAGCTTTCGCTTGTTTAAGCTCCTCCCATATTCTATTACGTGCTTCCATTTAAA